>JAYUYU010000604.1:0-4657 GCA_043752365.1 Myxococcales bacterium
GAAGCGCCCCGAAGCGCGCTTCTGGCGCAGCGCGGCCAACCGCATGTACGACGAAGGCACCTTCTCGGTCGTCATCACGCCTTTTTTCGACGCGCTTCACAAGGACCACATCCACCTGGATCAAGCGCGCTATCGCATCGACGGTTCGCGTTCGAGCATCTGACGGGGCGTGCCCACGCAAGCTTGAAAAATTTTCATGAACTAGCTTACGAACGCGGCTGTAGGCCTGTCATGCCAGCCCAGCTGGGCGGCGTCGCTCTGAACGAGACTGGGCCTACCCCCCAAGGCCGTGCTGGCGCTGGGCAGACGGCGGCAAGGCAGGCGGGGCTAGGCCGAATCGGCGATGCGGCGACCGGGGCTGCGCGCCGTTTTCTTGGCGGCGGCAGTCGGCGCCGTGCTAGCGCGGCGCGGTACGTAGGAGCGAGCGCCGTGTTGTTCGGTGTAAAGCTCGCGCAGCTCGGCGAAGCTTTTGACCCCCGAGTTTTGGGCGATGCCGGCGTGTGCGCGGCACAAGAGTACGCGGCGCGTGCCGTACGTGACCTCTTCGAGCTTGCGGCCCGGCTTGAGGTCGCCTTCAGGCCGGAAATTTTGGCAGACTTCGCAGCGCTGTTGCATGGGCGGCAGCGTGCTCCCGCCGGCGCAGGGTGGGCAACTTCCGGGGGCGCCTCGCAGTACAGGAAAGTGACATTGGGAAGATAGGTTTGGGACACAGCGGGAACCCGCCCGGGGTGTTATCTGCAAAGCATGTGGCGCAGCTTCTGGCGAGTCGCGGTTTTGCTCGGCTGGGTTGGCACCGTCGCCGGGTGCGGGGGCGGCGAGGGTGGCCCTCGGGGTGGGGCCGCGGGTAGCGGCAGTGGCGGAGGAGCTAGCGTCTCCACAACGCGACCCACGCTTCGCACCGTGCTCTACCTGCCGAGCTGGCGCGGCAGTCTTGCGGCGTGGACCCGTCAGGTAGCGCTCGAGAACGTGAGCTACATCAACCTCAGCTTTGCCGAGATCGACGAGGCCGGAAACGTGCGCTACCCGGACGCCGGCCTTTCTGCCTTCGTGAAGCACGTGCACGACGCCGGCGCCAAGGTGTGCGTGGCGCTGGGCGGCGCGACCACCATCGAGGACGGCGGCGTATTCGCCACCCTACTAACGGACGCGCAGCGACCGACGTTGATCGACAACTTGGTTGAGTTTGCCAAAGCCAACCAGCTCGATTGTCTCGACGTCGATCTGGAAGGTAACGGCGTCAACCAATACTACGAAGCCTTCGTGACCGAGCTCGCGCCGCGGTTGAAGACCGAGAATATGGAGCTTACGGCGGCCGTCGCGGGCTGGTTCGCTGACGCCATTACCAACACGGCGCTGCTCAGCTTCGACTTCGTGAACGTGATGGCCTACGACTTGTACTCGTCGCGCGACAAGCCGATGCAGTGGTCGTCAATCGTCGACGCGACCAAAGAGGTCGACCGCTGGGTGACGCGTGGCATGCCCAAAGAGCGCGTAGTTTACGGCGTGCCGTTCTACGGTATGCAGTGGCCCATGGCTGGAGGTGAGCCCAAAACAGTCGGCTACGGAGAGCTGTTGCGAGCCGACGCCACCGCCGCAACGCAGGACCAGTTGCAGGGCAACGGCACCGTGACCTACCTGAACAGCCGCGCGACTATCCAAGCCAAAACGCAGTTGGCTCAGAGCTATGGCGGCATCATGGCGTGGGAAGCGACCCAAGACGCCACCGGCGATGCCTCGCTGTTGCAAGCCATTCGCGACGCGGTGCCGTGAACACGGCATAGCTCTGCAGCCCGTGACGCACGCGTAGTGATTGCAATGCAGTCGCCTATCAGCTGACGCTTACGCCAACGTCGGCGACGCGCGGACCGTTCGCGAGAGTCAGTGTGACGATTGCGTGCGACCTAACTCAACTGCGTTAATTGATAGATTGCCCATGATCAGCCTGGTGGCCTGTTGGCACATTGGCACAGCGCTTCGGCAACCCAGTTGGCGATCCAACGCGTGATCGTGCACGTGGCAAGTTGGTACGCCGATTGCTCGGAGGGCGGCGCCGTTACCCGGGTTGGGGACGGGTTTAGGAGGAACTATGAAAACATCCATTCGATGGTGGTCGAGGCTTGCGCTCGTCGCGGGTATGGGGCTGACGTCACTCGCTGCGTGTTCGTCAGATCGGTCTGACGGCAAAGGGGACGAGCAGCGCACGGGTACCCTCGCTTTGGCGCTGCAAGCACGCGCGTCGTCGGGCAGCGTGTACAGGCTGCGGAATGCGTTCTTTCAGATCACCAACATTCGGAGTGGTGAAACCGTTCAATTTTTGAACAGCGAAGACGGTCTGCCCGACGCGGCGGAGCTGACCACGCTGTTGGCTTCGGGCAGCTACACCGTGACGCTGCTGCCGGGTTGGTCTTTGGAGCGCATTTCGGGTGCGTCGGGCGGCGGTGGGGGTTCGCCGGGGGGCTTTGGCGGTACCTTTTCCGGTGGCGGTAAGAGCAGTCCGCCTTCATCGGGCGGGGCTTTCGCGGAACCGCCCATTTTCGGCGGCGAAGCCGCTGAAGCTGGCGCGCCCAGCACGGGCGGCACGTTCACGGGCTCAGGCGGCGAAGGTCCGATTCCGACCGCTGGCAAGAGCTCGATGGGCGGCAGCGGTACCGGTGGCAGCGGCCCCATCGGCGGCGGTGAGTTCGTCGAGGCGCAGCTGCTGAGCGACGCCGTTCAGTTCTTCTTCTTGTCGGGCGGGGACGAAACGTTCGTCAACTACCAGTTCAAGGTCGGGGGCGACATCATCGATTTCAACCAGGGCCGGCTGCACGTTGGCATCACTGTCGACGACAGCGAAGCCTGCCAGGTGCCGAGCGACGTAACCAAGCCGGAGCGCGTGTTGCTGGAGAGCAACGTCGACGCGGTCGGCGGCGTCAGTCTGGACAGCGTCTTCAAGGCGTTGGCCAACAACGGTGGTCGCACCGGCGACGGCAACTTGCTGTTTCAGCAAATTTTCGACAGCTACGCGACGGCCGACCAAGCGCAGCTGCCAGGGGCCGTTCACTGCGGTGACGAGACGACCGATGGCGTTCCCACGCTCAACGGCTTTCCCATCGACTGCAATCGCGCGGAGGCCCAGCACGTCAACGGCATGGGCAGCTTTTTCGCGACGGCCTTCGTGAATCGCATCGACTTGGCGCCGGCCAACGGCGCGCACTGCGGTCAGCAACGCATGATTTTCGCCAGCAATTCGCTGAACCGCGCATTCATGATCTTGGAAGCGCAAGTTCCCAACCCGACTCCGGAGCTGGGCATCGAGGGCTGCCGCCCGTTGGCGCAGTTTTGGCTAGATCAGAACAACGAGCCGGACGCCAAAGTCCGCGGGCAACGCCTGGCTCAGGCGTTCTTGCAGGGTGGCGTGAAGGGGCTGGAACAGTTCGGCGCCTTCTACACCGCCGAAAACCTGACCGTCGGCAGCGGGCAGATTCGCACCAACCAGTTCGACTCGTTCCCCTGGACGCTACGTGAGTTCAAGCTCGCGCTCGACGGTGACTCGCTGACCGCGATTCCGTTTCCGGTCGCCGAGTCCCCGAACGGTGCGTTGTGGAACGAAGACAGCGGCTTGCCGCAGGGCCCAGCCTGCCGCGAGAGCTTCCTGTCGGCGCTCGACGGCGTGCTGACCGACAACCTGTCGCTCATGTCGTTCGTGGTCGACTCGGCTTGCAAAAATTCGGAGAGTCGCAACGACTTTTCCGAAGACTACGTGAGCCAGCTCTCGCCCGGCTTCCGCGGGCAGATCCAAGACAAGCTGGCGTCCATCGGTAGCAGCTTGTCAGCCGAGGACGTGGCGAGCCGCGCGCGTTTCGCGGGCTCGTGCATGGGCTGCCACAACGAAGCCAGCGGCAGTTTCTTGGGCAACGACCTGTTCGCGCCGTTCGCCACCGACTTTCCGCAAGTCCTGGAGTTTGCGCAGCAATGCGGTAACGGTGAGTCAGGCAACTGCTTCAGCACCTCGAACGGGCTCAAAACCGTGTTCTTGCCCGGGCGCTTGCAGGTGTTGAGCAACCTGCTCGGCGTGCCAATCATCCCCAATCCGTGCGCGGGTGGGGGCGGTGGCAGCGGTGGCAGCACCGGAGGTGGCTTCGGCGGGAGCTTCGGCACCGCTGGCAGCTTTTCGACCGGTGGCGTTGCCGCTGGCGGAACCCCCGGCAAAGACGACGGCGGCATGACCGCGCCGCCTCCCAAGCCGGCGCCCGTAGTCGTGATCGAGCTGCCTTCCGCTAGTGAGCCGGTCGAGCAGATGCAAGAAGAAGAGCAAGAGATTCGTGAGGAGTACGGCGACCTGACCATCAGCGGCAAGTCGGCCAAATCCACGCACTAAGGCACGCTGAGTCCCTGCGCGTCGGTCGCTGACCGGCGCGCGGGAGCTCAAGTTTTTTCGACGGGTCGCCGCGCTTCGAGCACGGCGGCCACGACTATCAACACGCCTCCCAACCACTCGACGGGACGCAAGCGTGAACCGTTGAGCCACGCCGCCGACAAGACGGCCGCCACGAGCTCCATGATGATGAGCACGGATGATCTTCCGGCTTCCATGTGAGCGACGCCCCACTGGGTGCCAACGGTCGCGACGAATAGCCAAACCAAGCCAAAGCCGCAAAGCTCGAGCCAGACCGCC
>JAYUYU010000605.1:0-4650 GCA_043752365.1 Myxococcales bacterium
CTGCCGTGCGCGCCCAAGCTCGAGGTGATGACGGCGATGTGAATGTCCTTCACCGCGCGGAACTCGGGCGCAAAGCCGGCCGGGCATGCCTCGGCTGGCGAAGCGCGCATGCTGACGTCCCCCGTCGCGTTCACGCAGCGCGGCACGACCAGGCGATTCACGAGCTGCGGCACTGCCTTGGCGAACAGCGCCTGCTTGTCACCCATCGATTGCGAGTTATCGATCATGAACAAGAGATCGATCTTTTTGATGACCTCGTTGCGGATCGGTTCGACGTAGAGGTTGCTCGTGTGCGGCTCGGTCGACGTGACCGGTCGCGACATGCAAGCTGAGATTACCCCGGACGCAATCGTACACACACCCACCAGCAGGAAGGCTCTACGCATCGCTACACGCTCCTTGCTGGTCCCTTCAGCAAGCCACGGGCCAACTACGACAAGCGCTATTTACCGAGCATTCGCGGGCTTGCTGCTACGTGTCCCCGCCCTCGGCGTCGGCAACCTGGGTGGCTACGCCAACTGGAGTTGTCGCAACATCACCGGCTCGGGTTGCCGACGCAGCGAAGGCTTCGCGCAGGGCTTGCAGGTGGCGTTGGGTGACGCCCGGTACTGCCAGAACCTGCTCGTCGGAGGCTTCGCGCAGCGCGGCGACGGAGCCGAGCGTCTTGAGCAGCGAGGTGCGCGTCTTCGGGCCGATTCCGGCGATGCTGTCCAGCTCCGACTCGAACCGGCGGCGTTTGCCGACCTTGGTACGACCCCGATTCGAGAAGCGATGCGCTTCGTCGCGAGCACGCGCCAACAAGAACAGCTCCGGGCTGTTGGGTCGCAGAGCGATCGGGTTCTTTTGACCCGGCAAGTAGACGCGGTCGGTGAGCTTGTCGCCAAGCACGTTTTCTTTCTCTTTGGCCAAGCCGACGATGCACAGGTCGTGTAGGCCTAGGTCGTGCGCAGCCGCCAGCGCCACGCCAAGTTGGCCACGGCCACCGTCGACCACGAACAGGTCGGGCAGCTGCCAGTCGGTCTGATTGTCGCTGGGGGTGCCAATTCCAGCCGGTTCGCCTGCCGCTTCGCTTTTGGCGTCGTCCTCGCTCTTGGCCTTCGCCGCCTTGCCGCGACGAAAACGCCGCGAAAGCACCTCGAACATCGCTTGGTAGTCGTCACCCGCGCCCGCGCTGCGCACGATGTACGAGCGGTAGCGTTTTTTGTCGAGCTGGCCGTCCAGCAGCGCCACCACCGCGCCTACCGTGTCGGCGCCGCCCAGGTGCGAAATGTCGCAACACTCGATGCGGCGCGGCAAGGTCGGCAACCGCAGGCGTTCCTGCACGCGCGCAAGTCGTTGGTCGATGTCGTCGGCGGCGCGCCGCTTTTCTTCGAAGGCGTGCTTGGCGTTGTCGGTCGCCATTTCGAGCAGCGCGCGCCGCGGACCGCGCGCTGGCGCCAACACCTCGACCTTGGTGCGGCGGCTCTCGACCACCTCGGCGCGGCGCTCCATCAGCCACTCCGAGACGCCGTCTACGCCGTCCGGCAGCACGGGCACCAAGATTTCGTCCGGAACGTGCGCCTCGCCCGAGCCGCCCTCGCCATAGTGCTCGCGCAAGAACGTTGCCACCACTTCGTCGTCGGGCAGCTCGGCGTTCTTCATCGAGAACGACGCAGTGTCGACCATACGACCTTGGCGCACGACCATCACGCACAGCTCGGCCAAGTCGCCTTCACGGTAGATGCCGAGCACGTCTTGGTCGCGATCACTCACCACCACGACCCGCTGCGCCTGGCGCGCCGACTCCACGGCCGCCAGCTGATCGCGGTAAGTACCGGCTAGCTCGAACTCCAAGTTCTGGCTGGCGCCCTTCATGCGCTCCTCCAAATCACGGGTGAGTTCATCGTGCCGCCCCGCCAAGAACAAGCCGACGGCGCGCACTTGCTGAGTGTAGAGGTCGCGGTCGATTTGCAGGACGCACGGCGCCAAGCAGCGTTGAATTTGGTATTCCAGGCAGGGGCGCTTGCGACTTCCGATTTCACGATCGGTACACGTGCGCAGCTTGAAGTGCTTCTCGACCAAGTTCAGCGTGCGCCGGGCGGCCGTGGCCGAGTGGTAAGGCCCGTAGTAACTGGCGCCGTCCTTCTTCGGCTTCCTCACCAACTCGAGACGCGGGAAAGCGTGTTCGAGCGACAAGCGCAGGCTCAAGTACTCTTTGTCGTCGCGAAGCTTGACGTTGTACTTCGGCTTACGCTCCTTGATCAGGCTGTTCTCGAGGATGGCCGCTTCCTTCTCCGTAGCGGTGACGATGGTCTCGAGATCTTGCGCGTGACGCCGCAAAAACGGGATGAAGGCCCGCACGTCACTGCCGCCATCCTGAAAGTAGCTGCGCACGCGCGAGCGCAAGCTCTTGGCCTTGCCGACGTACAGCACCGCCCCGCTCTTGTCCTTGAACAAGTAGCAGCCGGGCTGCGCGGGCAGCGAAGCCAGCTTCTGCTCCAGTGAGCTGGGGGTTGCCTCGTCGGACGGCATCGATGGTGTTATACGACAGCGAACGTGCTGCGCCTCGCACAGCTCCGCCAGCTCTTCTCGCGCAAGAGCCCCCTTTCCATCGCAGTGGCGGTAGGCGCAGGACTTGCCGCCGGGCTTTTGCTGGTGCCGCGCGCCGAGGGCCCGGGCGGCAGCGACGAGCCGCTGCCGGAGCTTTCGTTCCTGGGCCAACGACTGAACGGCGACGACACGGCCGCCAAGCAGGCGCTGGAGCGGGCTCGACGCTATGTGGCAGGCAAAATCGCGCTCGAGCTGCCCGACGGCTCCAAGCGCGAGCTGTATTTAGGCGAGATTGGCGCCGAAATCGACAAGGTGCGCCTGGCAAACCTGGTCCGGCAGGCCAAAGACCGCACCAGCATGCTGATCCGCGGCTTCCGGGCCAAAGCTCAGCCCGGCCCCCTCACCCTGCCGGTGCCGGTGACGCTGAACCTGGGGCAGGCGGCCCCAGCGCTAGGACGGCTCAAGGACGAGACTGATCGAACGCCCGCCGACGCGCGCATGGACCTCGAGCAGCGCAAGCTCATCCCCGAGGTGATGGGCCGGCTGCTGGACCTCGACGGTTCCCTGCAAGCGATCGAGAACGCCCTCAGCCAAGGGCAGCGCACAGCCAAGCTCGCATTTCTGGAGCGGCGCCCGCGGCGCGTCGCGGCCGAGCTAGGCAACGTGCAGCTAGACGAAGTGCTCGGCTACTTCGAAACCAACTACGACCGTTCCGACCGCGTGCAGGCGCGCAGCTACAATTTGCGGCTGGCCGCCTCCAAGCTCGACGGCACCGTGCTGCTACCGGGCGAGGTGTTCGACTTCAACGACGTCGTCGGCCCCCGCGACGAAGCCAATGGTTACAAGGTAGCCAAGGTCATCGCCGAGGGTGAGCTGGTCGACGGCATCGGTGGCGGCACCTGTCAAATCTCCGGCACGTTGCACGGCGCCGCGTTTTTCGCGGGGCTTTCCATCGTGGAGCGCTACCCGCACACGCGGCCCAGCTCGTATATCAAGATGGGACTTGATGCGACGGTGGTGTATCCGACCATCAATTTTCGCCTCAAAAATCCGTTCCCGTTTCCCGTCGTGCTGCATGAAACCGTCAAGAACGGCGTCGTGCGCGCGGAGATTTTGGGACCGAAGCGCACGCGCACCGTGACACTCATTCGCCACATCGACTCGGCCATCCCGTACGAGGAAGTAGAGCGGCCGGACAAGACGCTGCCGAGCGGCGTGCGTCGCTTGGGTCAGCGCGGTGTGGCGGGCTTCAAGCTGCGCCGCTATCGCATCGTGCGCGAAGGCGCGCACGCAGTGCGTGAGCGTTGGGACGACACCTACCCGCCCACCTCGCAAATCGTCCGCGTCGGCAGCGGCGACATGCCGAAAGACAGCGTGCGGTCGGAGGACGACCAGCACCCCGAGTACCTGGCGGACGAGCTGCTGGTCGTGACGCAGGGCGCCGACGACACGGACGACGCCGGCCCGGAACGTGGCAGCACGATGCGCGAGTCTCGAGAGGTTGGCCGGTTTGGCGAGAAAGGCTGGTCGGAGGCGGCCGGGATGCCCTTCTGGGAAAGCCGGCCCAAGGCCGAAGAAGAGCGGGAGACGGCTCGCCCCGGCGCGGCTGAACCCGCGAAAACCAAGAAGAAAAAGGTAAAAGGTTGAGCTGGGGTTGGGGAGGCTTGACGAGCGGCCCGTTGTAGGCGAAGAAGCCGGCCGCGGAGAGGGCGCCGACCGGCCGCCCTGTGAATCTCCTGGCTCGAGAAAGCGTCGAATACCGGCTGGCCGGTACATTGAATAACATGACGACCACGACAGAAACCGTTTTGAGCACGCCGATCGTTCGCAAGCCTGCCGAGGAGAACGGCGAAAAGCCCCAGCAGCGCTCGGCTGACTGGGAAAACCCCCGCGTGGCGTCGATACTTTCGGCCGCCGCCAAGTGCTTTGCTCGCAAGGGCTTCACCGCGACGACCCTCGCCGAAATCGGCAAGGAGCTCGGGCTCCGAAAGAGCATCGTCCACTACTACTTCGCCAGCAAAGCCGCCCTCATCCACGAGGTGCAGAGCTACACCTACCACCGCTACCTCGACCGCCTGCGCGAGGCGATCAAGAACGGTGACGGTTCCGTGGCGCAGACCA
>JAYUYU010000606.1:0-25519 GCA_043752365.1 Myxococcales bacterium
AGGTGACGCGAGCGACTGAACGGCGCGGCGCCCAACCTGCTCGCCCTTCCGATCTTCCGATCTTCCTGTAAAAAAATCTGGGTCCGGGCAGATTCGTTACGGTGCGCCGCGGCTCACTCGAAGACGACGGTTTTGTTGCCGTAGACGAGCACGCGGTCGTCGAGGTGGGAGCGCACGGCACGAGCCAACACGACCTTTTCGAGGTCGCGGCCTTTGCGCACGAGGTCTTCGACTGCGTCGCGGTGGGAGGCGCGCACGACGTCTTGCTCTATGATGGGCCCTTCGTCGAGCACGGCGGTCGCGTAGTGCGCGGTCGCGCCGATCAGCTTTACGCCACGTGCGTAGGCCTGGTGGTACGGCTTGCCACCGACGAACGCCGGCAAGAACGAGTGATGAATGTTGATGACGCGCTGCGGGAACGCCTCACAAAAGCTGGCGCTCATCACCTGCATGTAGCGAGCCAGCACGACCAAGTCGACCCTTAGCTCCGCGAGCAAAGCGCGCTCTGCTTGTTCTTGAGCAAGCTTGGTTTGGGGCGTTTTCTCGAACACGTGAAACGGGACGCCAAACTGGGCCGCAACGGCGCCCAAGTCTGGATGGTTGCTGATGACGGCCGCGATGTCGCCGCTCAGCTCACCCGCCCGCTGGCGCAGCAACAGGTCGTACAAGCAGTGGTCGTACTTGGAAACGAACAGCGCGATGCGCTTCCGTTGTGCCTGATACAGCAGCCGATACTCCATTTGAAAGCGCTCGGAGAGTTCGGTCACCGAGCGCTCGAGCGCTACGCGATCGGTCATCAGCTCGGCCAAATCGACTCGCAGACGCTGGAAGAACAGGCCTGCCACCGTGTCGGTGTGCTGGTCGGAGTCCAAAATGTTGGCGCCGTGCCCGTACAGCACCTGCGCCAACGCCGCCACGATGCCGCGCCGGTCGGGGCACGAAACGAGCAGCGTCGCGAGCGTGGAGTCAGGCGCATTCATGGCGCCCTTATACTCAGTCGCTGCGAGCTACGAAAGCGCCCGCAGAAAGCCCGACGAAGATCGCGAACGTGGCGGCACGCAGCGCGCCTTGGCCACGCGCGCGAGCCTCACGCAGCACGAGCCCAATCTTCACGCCGCGCAGGCACAAGTCGAACGCGTAGGCTTCGTCACTCGAAAAGCACAAGGCCGCCCTGAGCCGCGCGCAGTTCGCGGAGGGGTTGAGGCCCGTTCGGTCCAAACCGCCCAGCAGCCCTGACAGCTCTTCGGCGGGGTAGGCAGCTCGCAGCGCCTCGATCAGCACACCCAACGGCTTGCCAGACAACGCCAACGGCGCTTCGCCCGAGCGCGCACCGTCGACGAAAAACAGCTCACCCGCAGACGCGCGACACACGGCCGTCATCCGACGTACACGCTGCTCGATCAAGCTCTGTTGCAGGCGCTCGTTCGTGATCAGGTTGGCGCGCACCAGGCTCTCGCCCAGCGAACAACCCGAGCGGTAGCCGCTCTCCAATACCCGCTCTAAATCGGCCTCGCACACGCTGCCGCCCCGCACCAGCTGCGCGCCCAATAGCTCGCTTTGGTCGGTCGACGACATGGCTGCGGGTACCCCGTCTTCGAAATAGATGCGGCGCTGCTCGGCGCCGTGCCGATAGACGAGTAGTCCCGTGCGGCCCAACGCCGCCACGCGCAGCAAATGCGCCGCTAAGCTGCCGCGATCGACCTGGTGTCGCTCGTTGGCCAGAAGCGCTATCGGATCGAAGAATCGGTACAGCGGGCGGGCGGCGAGCCTGGTCAGCTCGAAAGCCCGTGACAGGCTGAGGAAGGGTCCGTCCTCGCGAGCCAGCTCGGAATCGAGGCTCGCACGTGCCGTCGCTAACATCGACAGCACGCTGCCCAACGAAAGGGGTCCGATGACTTCACCGCCCGGTCGGCGCAGACGATAGCGCAGCGTCGGCGTAGCGCCCGAAGCCGTGCGGTTCAGCGTCGGACCTTCGTCAGGTAGGTTTGGCGGCGGCAGCGCGATCACGACCGGCTTCAGCGCGTCGGCGTCTACGATCGTCGCCTGCTCAGCCCGCGAGTCGACCGACGGCGACGGCGCGGCCAAGTAGGGCGAGTCGTCTCGACTCGGCGTGACGCGCACGTTGCTATCGATGCGCACGACGCCCAAGTCAGCCAACCACAGGCCGAGGCCACGGGGCGAAGTCCGCACGCCGCTCTCGCTGGCCAGCTTGTCGAGCTCTTCGGCCACCAGCGCGGCGCTGACCGGGCGATTGCGCGGAGATTTGGCCAACAAGCGCTGCAGCAGTCGAGTGACCGGCTGCGGCACCGTCGAGGCTAGCCCGGGCAAGCTCTCCCAGGCGCGCCCCTGCAGGTTCCTCAAAATCTCGAGCTCGCTGTTGCCGGGGATGAGCGGAGCGCCTAGCAGCATCTCGGCCAACACGACGCCCAGCGAGAACAAATCGGTGCGAGCGTCGATAGGCTGGCCCTGCGCTTGCTCGGGAGAAACGTAGCCGACCTTGCCGCGCAGCTCGCCCGGCGCCGTGCGCACCTCCGACCAAGTCGAGTGCACGATGCCGAAGTCGGTGAGCTTCACCTCTCCCGCCCGGCCCAGCAAAATGTTGGTCGGCGCCACGTCGCGGTGCACCACACCCAGCGGCGCGTCGTTGTCGTCACGGTATTGGTGCGCGTAAGCCAAACCTGCCGCGACTTCGCGCGCGATGTGCAAAGCGGGACCCAGCTCGATGACGCGTTTGCGCGCCACGATCGCACGCAGCACCTCGGACAGCGACACGCCGTCCACGTACTCCATCACCAAGTACAGCTCGCCCGCGGCTTCACCGAAGTCGAGCACGCTGACCAAGTTGGGGTGGGTGAGCGCCGCGTGCACGCGCGCTTCGGCACAAAACATGCGCACCATGCGTTGATCCATCGCGAGCTGCGGCAAAATGCGCTTCAGTGCGACGCGTTTGGCAAAGCCGCGTGGCCCCGGCCGACGTGCCTCGTAGACTTCTGCCATACCACCCGTGGCTATCCGTCGGACGAGCTCGTATTCACCGAGTCTGACGAGCGCACGAGGCGAGCGGGACTGCACCAATCTTCCAACGTATCAGGTTGGTGCCTCTCGTCGATGTAGGTCGGCAGTCCTACCGAACGTGTAGGCAATAGTGCGGGTGATATGCTGGGCGACGTAGCCGTGCCGCTGGAATGAGCGAGTTTGGCGACTTAGAGCACGCCGCGCATCCGCACCACCAGCAACTCGCGCTCGCGGTGGACGAAGACTACGCCCCCGTCCCTGGGAGACCCTAGCTTCGTCCAGCCAGGCTGGTTGAAGTGGTCAGCTTCGGCCTCCACGACGTGCAACATGTAACACGTCGGAGCGTCCGCTGCTGAGCGCGCCGCGGCCGCTGATCGCAATGGAACACGCATCGTCAGACGTTACGACGTGCGTCGGATTCCTCAAGGTAGCAACTTGCCACGTAAGGGTTTGTCCGTACGTGGCTTATGCAGCCGGAGCGGGCAACACTCGATTCAATCGGAGTTCCTAGCCTTCAACCCGTGCCAGATATGAAGTTTCCGACTCCCACCAACTTCATACCTAAGCCGAACAGCGCATCTCGCTCGCCCGCCGGCGCCACGTCGCAGTCAACGTTGAGCCCACAAATAGCCGAAGCTCGACTGGCTCCTCGGGTGATTGTCTGACGCTAGGCTCGAGTCACGAATGTCCGCGTTAGTCCGGACTGGACCGAGATCGGGAGCAGACATACGTTCCGCCGCCCCCTGCCAGCCGCGCCTCGTCACGTGCGGTTTGCACGTTCAAGAGGTGTTGGATGCTGTTGCATGAATTCATGGTCGCGCACCGCGACGAAATTTTGCAGGTCTCGCGCGCACGCGTGAGAAGAGACGTCATCGAAACGGGCGAGCTGGATCAGGACGGGGCGACCTTCTTCGATGAGATCGTGCAGGCACTGCGCTACTACCAAGGGCGAACCAGGTGGCGTTCGCCCTTGCCGGATGAGAGCGAAGCAGCCGCGCGTCTGGGCGAAAAACCGCAACGTGCGGGCCTCGAGCCCAGCAAGCTTCCCCAGATTTTCAGCGCCATTTCTCATGCAATTGGCTACACCGGCGAACGCTACGGGCTCGTCATCGACGCTGGCGAATACAACGTACTCAACCAATGCATCGAGACCGGTATCGTAACGAGCATCCAACATTTTTGGAATATCGAGCGCACTGAGCGCGAACGCACTGAGCGCGAACGCACTGAGCGCGAGCGCACCAGCGATTTCGCTTGCTCGCTCCACGAGCTAGGGGACGCTCCGAGGGCAGCGACGCTGGAGCCGCGGCCCATCCAGGTCGCCCGAATCCTCCGGCAAGTCCAGGCCTCGTCGGCATCGGAACGCGCCGTCAACCTCACGCTAGACGTGGACGAGTCACTCTGTACCAGCGCCGAGGAAGCGTGGCTTACGTCGGCTGTCAGCGAGCTGGTCTACCAAGCCGTCCATGCTTCGTGCACGGGGGCACACGTGATCTTGCGTTGCCGGGCCGACGATGGCGCGGTGGTGGTCGAGGTGGAGGACGCGGAAGGTGGCCTCGCCGCTACCGTGTTCCCTGCTGCGAAGCCTAGCCGCGCCGCGTACGAGTCGCTGGCCAGCCACGGCTAGGCTCGATGCAGGTGTGCCGGCACCCGAGAACTGCGCTAGGGGCGCCTAGGTGCCGGCGCATCCGTTTAGGCTTCTTCGCCTTCGCCGCCGGCGTTGCCGCCCGCGCGCCCGACTAGCAGCTGCTTGGCCCGCAGCGCTTGTTCGCTCTGGGTGTCGCGGCACTCTTCGAAGAATTTTGCGAGTTCCTCGTCACCCGCGCGCTCCGCGTCGTCGATGTACTGCTCGCAGGCCTGTACCCCTTGCAATGCGTGATAGAGGACGCTGACGATGCCGTAGACGTGATCTTCGATCTCGGCCAACGAGGGGTCGGCCACCGGCGCCAGTGCCGGCGAGCGGCCGGAGCGGCGATTTTGTTGCGAATTAATTTGAGGCATAGTTGCTCCTGACGAAGGCGAAAGGCCCTCCTGCGCGGTTGATTGCAACAAGCGATCCGCGCGTGCGAGCCGAAAAAATGGCGCGCGGCAGAGCACTCCGTACCCCCGCACCCCGGCCGATTTGCCGCGCGCGTGGCGCAATTCAACGCACGAGCTTGGCGTCCCGCTGCGCGGGCTCGCGCTGCCCTCAGCTGACCGAACGACGCTTCAGAGGTCTCCAGCCAGCTCGACTAGTTGCCGCCGCAACCAGGCATGCGCAGCGTCGTGATCGAGGCGGGCATGCCACGCCAAGGAGAGTTCGAAGCGGGGCAACCGCAACGGCGGTGTGAACAGTCGGATTGGATAGCGAGCCGCCAGCCTGCTCAACAGCCGTGAAGGCCCCGTGCTCACCAAATCCGACTCGCACACCACCTGCGGGGCGATCAGGAAGCTCGAAACACGTAGCGCGATGCGCCGCGCCAGCCCCCGCCTTTCCAACTCGGCGTCGACGTAGCTTTGACCTTCGCCGCTGGGCGAGACCAGCACATGGCTCAAGCCCAGGTAGCGGGCCATCGACAGCCGCGTGCCGCGCACCGCGGGGTGTCCCTTGCGGACCATGCACGTAAAGCCGTCGGAAAAGAGTTTTTTGTGGCAGAGCCCCTTCGGAAACTCGGTGCCGACCAGCACGGCTAGGTCGACGCTGCCGGCGTCCAGCCGCTCGACGGCGTTCGGAAAGCCGCTGACGGAAATGTCGACGTGGGGCGCATGCGTCGCCAGCGAGCGCAAGAGTGGCGGCAGGAGTAGGGTCTGAACGTAATCCGCCATCCCGACGGAAAAGCTGCGCCGCGCCGTCGAAGGCTCGAAGGCGCGCGCACCGCTCAGCGTACCCCCGAGCTCGGCCAGCCCGCGCGTCAGCTGTGGCAAGAGCTCGACCGCGCGCGGCGTCAGGTCCAAGCGTCGTCCGCTCCTGACCAGCAAAGGGTCGCGGTACAGCTCACGCAGCCGGGACAGCGCGTGACTGGTCGCAGATTGGCTGAGACCGACACGGCGGGCGGCGCGCGTAACGTGGCGCTCTTCCAGCAGCGCGGCCAGCACCACGAGCAGGTTCAAATCGAGCGCGCTCAGCTTTGGCTCATGCACCATGCACATGATTATCATGCCAATACTGCATTGGACACATAGTTTGAACGACCCCAAGCTCCTGCCGTCAGCAAGGAGAAACACATGTTAGTCATCACTGGAGCTACGGGAAACACTGGGAAAATCGCCGCCAAACGCCTGCTCGAGCAGGGGCAACGAGTGCGGGTCGTGGTGCGCGACGCCGCCCGCGCCGAAGAGCTGAAGACGCTCGGTGCCGAGGTGGTCACGGCCAACCTCGACGACCGCGCGGAAGCAGAGCGCGCCTTCGCCGGAGCGACGGGGCTGTACTTGCTAGCGCCGCCCGCTATGCAAGCCAAGAACCCAGTCGCCGAACGGACGCCTTGGCTCGAGGCGGTGGTCGGCGCTGCCAAGGCCGCTCACGTCGGTCACGTGGTTTTCTTGTCGTCAATCGGGGCGCAACACGCCGAGGACAACGGGCCGATTCGCGTGCTTCACGTGGCCGAGAAGCTGCTTAGCCAAAGTGGTCTGCCTGTCACGTTCGTGCGCGCCGCGTACTTCATCGAAAATTGGGGCGCAGTGTTGGGCGCCGCCAAGCAAGACGGAGTCTTGCCGAGCTTCTTGCCAGCCGCAGTCGCGCTACCCATGGTCGCGACGGCCGACATTGGCGCCGCGATCGCGCAAGCGCTGCTGGACGGTCCGCGCGGCCGCCGCACCATCGAGCTGGCCTCCATCGATGCCAGCCCGAATGACGTGGCCCAAGCGCTCGGCGGATTGCTTGGGCGCGAGGTCAAAGTCGTCACCCCGCCTCTCGACGCCGTCGTGCCGACCTTCACGTCTTTCGGCATTTCCGAGGCTGTGGCCAAGCTGTTTCGGGAAATGTACGAGGGCATCGCCTCGGGTCATGTGTCATGGGCGGGCACCGGTGCCGGTGCCGAAGCCCAGCGCGGCAAAACCAGCCTCAATGACTGTTTGCGCGGCCTGCTGAGCTAAACCATCACGAGACCTTGCGGCGCGCGCGGTCATTCAACAACGCGCGCCACGCCTCGATGCGATTCAAGGCGTGCTCCGGCCATTCGAAGCGCGAGAGCCTAGCCAACAGATGCGGCGTATGGTCACCAGCGCGGGTGCGCGGGCCGAACACGTCCGCCGCGGCCTCGATGAACTCGAAAGCGCGATCTGGCCGGCCGCGCGAGTGCTCGTACCAGGCGCAGGTAAGCAGGTAGTGCTGCTTGGCCTCGGCTTCTTCCACGACGATGCGCGAGCACTCTTCAATCAGCGCTCGCGCGCGCTCAGGCTGGTGCCGTACCAACGCCAACTGGCAAAAAAGCAGCTTGGATTCCATGACCCCCCACGGGTCGCCCATTTTTATGAACTGCTTGTGCGCGCGATCGGTGTGCAGCTCGGCCATGTCCAGGTCATCGGTGTCGACGCCAATCATGGCCAACAAGCGGTCGCAGGCCGCTTGCCCCCGCGGGGTACGCAGCACGTCGAACGTCTGCAACGCCTCGAAGGCGCCGGCTTCCGAGCTGTGAAAATTCAGCAGCCGGTGCTCGACGTGCGCGATTGACACGTCCGCCTGCGCGGTGCCGAGGCGGTAACCCGCGCGCTCGAATTCGTTGCGTGCCTCTTGCGCCAGGCGCCGCGAGCGATCCGTCGTACCTTCCGAGTGCTCAATCCAACTCAAAAGCAGCAAGCACTGCCCGCGCCCTACCGGCTGATCCAAAGCCGCAAAGTTGCGCTCGCCGCTCTGAATCGTCAGCCGCGCGCTCTCGTAGTCGCCCAGCTGGAATTCGATCTCGCCGGCGACCGCTTCGCACAAGGCCTGACCCAGCACGTGGCTCTGCTCTGCAAAGGCCAGCAAAGCCTTCTTGACCAGCTCGAGGCCCTCGGCCGAGCTGCCTTGCTCGCTCATCAAGTGCCCTTGCAAGCGCAAGCAGTGCGCAACGTTCTCGTCGTCGCCGGCGTCTTCGAAACGGGTGCGCGCTAGCTCGGCCAACGTGCTGGCCTCGGCAAGCCGCCCAACGTGGCGCATGGCCTCGGCTTGCCAGCGGTTCTTGAGCGCCAGCATGCGCCCGGTCAGCTTGCCCTTCAGCAAGTCCAAATCGGAGAGCGTGGAGAGCGGCTCACGCGCGCCGTTCCAACCGCGTTGCAGAAAATCGAACAAGAGCAACGCGGCGGGGTCGTGATCGCCGGCGTGAATCAGGTTTACGACACGCTGGCGCACGATGCGCCGCGTGTTGGCTTGCGGATGGGTGAGCAGCGCCGCGGCAGCAGCTCGATAAAAGCGCTCTCGGTCCGGCCGCTCGGAGAGCTGAGCCGACAGGTGCTCCTGCAACAGCTCATGCGGCCACGAATAGCGCCCCGAAGAGCGCGGGATCAAAACTTCGGCGTTTTGCAACGCCACGATCGCCGGCTCGGGCGCGATGCCGAGCGATGCCACGAGCTCGCGCAGCACGTTGCGACGAATTTCGCCGCCAAGCGTGGCCGCCGCCACCGCCGCCGCCCGGTACTGCTCGGGCACCGAGTTGACGCGGCTGTCCCAAAGCTCGGCCGTGGTTTGCGGGCGTGTCGCCAGCACCTCGGGCGGCACGCGGTACGTGCCATTCAAGAACTCCATGTTGCCGCCGAGCGCCCAGGCGTGCAGCTGCTGCAGCGCGAACAGCGGGTTACCGCGGCTACGGCGCGCGGCCTCTTCGACCGCCGCGTCGTCGAGCGGCAAGGAAGCGCGCAGCATTTCCTTCGTCGTTTCCGGCGGCAGCGGCTGCACTTCAATCACCGTGCCGTCCATCACGTCGCGCAGCTGGCGCAAGCGCTCTGCTGCCGGCGTGCCCAGCGCGACGTCTTCGTGGCGCGCCGTCGCGACCATCACGATTTTGACGTCGGTCTCCTCCTGGTGGATGCGGATGAAACCTTCGAACGTGGCCGGACCGCCGTTGTGCAAGTCGTCGAGCCAGAACAGCAGCGGGCGCCCCGCCGAAATTTTGCGCAGGGTGTAGCGAATCACCATGCGCCGCGTTTCCAGCGTATCCAGCGTGAAACGGATGCCGGAGGGGCCGACCGGCTGGTCGCTGGACGAGCCGCCCACCGGCTTCATCCACTCGGCCGCGCCGGCCACCCACGCGCGACCGTTCTTGTCGTCGCGCTTCACGCGCCAGCGTTCGAGCAGCGAACGCTCGATGGTGTCGCGATCGGTGCGCTCGAAATTGTAGTAGTGCGCGGCAGCCCCCAGCATGCCGTCCACGGAGCTGCGCAACTTCCGGTAGCGCGCGCGCAGCGGCACCATCGTGCCTCGCTCGTGCATGGTTTCGCACAACCACTCGGCCAGGCGGCTCTTCCCGCAGCCGGCAGGCCCCACCAAAATCACCAGCCGGTGCGGCGGACCAACGCCGTCCACCATTTCCTGGCAAATCGCTTCCAGTTTTTTGCGCTCTTCGTCGCGGCCTACCAGCGGGCTTGGGCGAATGCTGAGCAAGCCGGGCGCGTGCTCCGGCGCCGGCGCCAAGTCGGGGTTCGGCCCGCGCGTGCCGGTGCGACGCGTGGGTGCCGCCGCCTGAATGTCGCTGGCCCGCACCAGCGATGGAAAATCCCAAACCTTGGGCAGCGTTTCCGGCTTTAGCTTCTGCCACTCGCGTCGCGCGGCCGCCGCAAACTCGAAGCGGTCCCAGGGCTTTTTTGCCAGCAGCTGCGTGACGAAATTGGCGGCTTCTTCGGGCGCTTCGAGGGCCAGCTTGAGCTTTGGCACGCGGTCGAACGCGTGAACGCGCAGCAGCTCCTTCGACTCACCCGTGAACGGCGCGTGCCCGGCCAGCAACCGGTACATGATGCAGCCGAGCGAGTACATGTCGGTCGCGCCGCACACGTGGTGCATTTCGTGCTGAATCTGCTCGGGCGCCATGTAGCCGGGCGTGCCGGCGCCAGCGTGCGGCGCAAACTCCATCGGCTTGCTGCCGTCCAGCCGCTCGTCGTGCGCGTCTTGGCGGAGCCAGGCCAAACCGAAGTCGAGCACGTGCACGCGCGGCGTTTGGCCTTCGATGCGCTCGACCAGCACGTTGGACGGCTTCAGATCACCGTGCACGATGCCGCGCGCATGCGCATGCGCGAGCGCCGACAAGATTTGGTCGATCGTCACCCAAATCAGTGGAAACTTGATGCGGGCGTGCGCCAGCTCGTGGAGCGATGCGCCCGACACCAGCTCCATCGCCAGGTAGGGCGAGCCATCGCGCAACTGCCCGAAATCTTGTGCCTTGACGATGTTGGGGTGGTCCAGGGCCGCCAGCGCGCGCGCCTCTTTGTAGAACCACATCACGTAGTCGTGCGCGAGGTTGCCGGGCGGCGGAATGACGCGCTTGACAGCCAACTGCTCGCCGTTGGCCTGGTCGCGGCAGCGGTAGACGATGCCCATGCCGCCTTCGCCCAGGACGCTCAAAACTTCGTAGCGGTTGGCGATGACGTGGCCCGGCAGAACCGGCGTGCTCGTGGCAGCACGAGTCGAATCTTCCGAAAACACGGCAGCCGCCGACGGAATGCTCGGAGGTGCGCTGTCAGCCTCGTTGGGCTCGCGCGGTGCGTCCGCCAGGATTTCTTCGTCGGCCACTGCTTGGGGATCCGTATTCAGTGCGGGCTTCTCGCGTTGAGCTTCGTGCGCGTTCGTGTCCGGGGTTTCCACGGCTAGGTTTCCCGGAACGTCAGGCCGCGTGCGACGGTCCAAAGCCCCAGAAGCTTCTTCTGGCTTCTCGGGGTTCTTCGCTTGGCTGGGCTTCGCCATCGCACCGCCGTGAGTTTAGCCAGCCCACACCCCACGTCGAGACCCCGAGGTCAGGGAACGTCCGCAGACAGCGGGCCGGCCCGTCGCCTCGACGTCTGTCCACAGCGGATCTTGAATTCTCTTGTAGTTACATTGAGTTATCTTCATGTGGCGCCGTTCAATAACGGGCGGTAGGCTCCGCGACCCCATGCCGTCTTCCAAGCTGTTTGACCCCTCCCTCGCCGAACGTGACCCCGAGATCGCCCGTCTCATCAAGGAAGAGGAGGTCCGCGAGACCGTCAAGCTGCGGCTCATTCCGAGCGAGAACTACGCGTCGCGCGCCGTGTTGGAAGCCACCGGCTCAGTTTTGACGAACAAGTACTCGGAGGGCTACGCGGGCAAGCGCTACTACGAAGGTCAGCAGATCATCGATCAGGTCGAGGAGCTGGCGGTCTCGCGCTTGAAAGCGCTGTTCGGGGCGGAGCACGTTAACGTGCAACCGTACAGCGGCAGCCCTGCAAATCTGGCGGTTTACCTGGCGTTCTGCCAGCCCGGCGACACCATCATGGGTCTCGGCCTGCCGAGCGGTGGCCACCTGACGCATGGCTCGCACGTGAGCATCACGGGTCGCTACTTCAAGGCGATTGGCTACAACGTGACCCAGACCGATCAGCGCATCGACTTCGATGAGGTGCGCGCGCTCGCGAAGGAGCATCGGCCGAAGCTGATTTGGGCCGGCACCACCGCGTACCCACGCGTGCTCGACTTCGCGAAATTCCGTGAAATTGCCGACGAAGTCGGCGCCAAGCTATGCGCCGACATCGCGCACATTGCGGGTCTGGTGGCCGGTGGCGCTCACCCGTCGCCGATCGGCATCGCCGACGTGGTCACCAGCACGACGCACAAGACGCTGCGCGGGCCGCGCGGCGGCATCGTGATGTGCAAGACCGAGCACGCCAAAGACATCGATCGCGCCGTGTTCCCGGGTCTGCAAGGTGGCCCGCACAATCACACCACCGCCGGCATCGCGGTCGCGGCCAAGGAAGCTGCCACACCCGAATTCAAGCAGTACGCGCACGACATCGTGTCGAACGCGAAGGTGCTGGCCGAGTCGCTGCTGTCCAAGGGCTTCACGCTGGTCACCGGCGGCACCGATAACCACCTCATCTTGCTCGATTTGCGCAGCAAGAACGTGACCGGCAAAATCGCCGCCAAGGCGCTCGACCGCGCCGGCATCGTCGGCAACTACAACTCGATCCCGTTCGACCCTCGCAAACCCTTCGATCCTTCGGGCTTCCGCATCGGCACGCCCTCGATCACCTCGCGCGGCATGGGTAAAGAAGAAATGGTGCGCCTCGCCGGCTGGATGGACCAAGTCGTCAGCAACCCCGCCGACGACAAGCTGATCGAAAAAGTCGCCAGCGAAGTCTCCGAAATGTGCCGCACGTTCCCAGCTCCAGGCATCACCATCTAAACGCGCTGCCGAATCGCAGCCCAACTCGCAGAAGCTTCCGTAACGCCCCTGGGCCTCCCTGTGCGCTCGAGATTTTTTCACAGGAAGATCGGAAGATCGGGAGTCGTGCGAGGGGCGAGAACGCATTTTTCGTTTTGGGGGACCAAAACAAAAAATCATTTCCTCGGGGAGCGAAGCAAAAGCGGGCGGCATGCATTCAGCTCGCGGGCGGCAGCGCACGACCCCCATTCTTGGCTCGCACGACTCCCGATCTCCCGATCTCCCTGTGAGATTTTCGAGCCGTAATGCATCCGTTACGGCGACTGTTTCAGCACGCGCAGCCGTACCGCCGCCAGGTGGTTTTGGCGTCGGTGTTTTCGGTGTTGAACAAGTTGTTCGACGTTTTGCCGGAGGTGCTGATTGGCGTTGCGGTGGACGTGGTGGTCAGCCGTAAGGCCTCGTTTTTGTCGCGTTTTGGCGTGAGTGAGCCGCACCAGCAGCTGATCATGCTGGCTGTCATCACCGCGTTCGTCTGGGTGTTCGAGTCGACCTTCGAGTACCTGTACGCGGTCCGCTGGCGCAACCTCGCGCAGAACTTGCAGCACGATTTGCGCATGCAGAGCTATGCGCACGTGCAAAAACTGGAGCTATCGTGGTTTGAGCGCACCCGCACCGGCACGCTGATGAGCATCTTGAACGATGACATCAACCAGCTGGAACGCTTCCTGAACGGTGGCGCCAATGACTTGATTCAGGTCCTGACCGGCACTGTGCTGGTCGGCGCCGTCTTCTTCACGCTCACCACCAAGATAGCTTTGCTGGCGCTGATCCCGATCCCGCTAATCATCTACGGAGCCTTTTGGTTCCAGGCGCGTTTGGCGACGCGCTATGCAGAAGTGCGCGACGCGGCCGGCACCCTGAACGCTCGCCTGAACAACAACTTGCTCGGCATCGCGACCATCAAAGCTTACGCTGCCGAGGACTACGAAACCTCGCGCATTCACGAGAGCTCGGAGCGCTACCGCAGCGCCAACTCTTTCGCGATCCGCTTCTCGGCCGCCATCACGCCCGTGATTCGCATGGCCATCTTGGCCGGGTTCACCGTAACCCTGCTTTACGGCGGGTTTTTGGCGCTAGATGGCGAAATCGGCGTCGGCAGCTACTCCGTGCTCGTGTACCTCACGCAGCGCCTGCTGTGGCCCATGACACGGCTGGCCGACATGTCGGACCTCTACCAACGCTCGATGGCGTCGGTGGAACGTGTGATCAACTTGCTCGAGACGCCAGTCAAGATCACCTACGCTGGCGCGCCGATTCTTGCGCGCGACGTGAAGGGTCAGCTGACGTTCGACGACGTCGACTTCTCGTACGGCGACGCACCCACGCTACGCAACATCTCACTGCAGATTGCTGCTGGGCAAACCATCGCCTTCGTGGGCGGCACGGGTGGCGGCAAGAGCACACTCGTCAAGTTACTGCTGCGCTTCTACGAGCCAACGCGCGGCAAAGTGTTGCTCGATGGCCGTCCTATCGGCGAGCTCGACCTGCAAGCTCTGCGGCGCTGCATCGGCTACGTGGCGCAAGACAGCTTCTTGGCAGACGCCACGGCAGCGCAAAATATCAGCTACGGCTTGGCCGACGTCTCGCGCGAAGACATCGTGGCTGCGGCCGTAGCCGCCGAGGCGCACGAGTTCATCTCCGGGCTGCCCAACGGCTACGACACCGAAGTCGGAGAGCGCGGTCAGAAGCTCAGCGGAGGGCAGCGCCAACGCATCGCGCTTGCGCGTGCGATCGTCAGAAACCCCCGCATTTTGGTGCTGGACGAGGCCACCAGCGCCGTCGACAACGAGACCGAAGCCGCCATCCAGCGCTCGCTCGATAGGCTGGTCGTCGGCCGCACCAGCTTGATCATCGCGCACCGCCTTTCGACCGTGCGCCGCGCCGACTGCATCCACGTGTTGGACGCCGGCCGCATCGTCGAGTCGGGCAGCCACGAGCAGCTGTTGGCCAAAGACGGCCAGTACACCGCCTTATGGCGCCTGCAGACGGGCGAAAACTGGAGCTAAGCCTCGCTCACGGGCACTTGATGAAGTCGACGTCGTCGATCCAAATCTCGTAAGTCTTGCCAGTGCCGGGCAGGGCCCATTCGACGGCCATCAGCTGGTCAGCCTTCAGCTTGTCGCCGGCGGCGTGGTAGCCGGTGCCGGTTTGAGCCAGGTCCGTGAAGCTCACGCTGAAGGCCTTCCAGGCCGTGGTGAAGGACTGCGACGTGCCGAAGTGATCGAAGCAAGCTTTGCCTACCCCACCGCCGATCTCGCAAACTTCGCCGTTCTGGTGGGTGTTGATGTCGGGTACGCGGAAGCGAAGCGTCGTGGCGGCGGCGGCCTTACCCCAAAACTGGATACCGCAATATGCCGAGCCGTCGTACGGCTTCACTTTCGTGAGCAGCTCGATGAAGTTGAAGCCCATTACGGAGCCCCAATCCTTGAAGCCGACTGCCTTGAGGTGCGCCGCGTACTCGCTGCGTTCGCTGGCGCCCAGCTCTGTCATCATGAACGCACTGGAAACCGGCTCTGTCGTGGCGCCCACGGTCAGGTCACCGCCAACGTACCAGTAGCCGTTGCGCGGGCCGGCCAAGTCGATCTCAGCGTCGCCGTCCTCCATATTGTCGATGGTCTCGGTGGGACCGGTGACGGGCTCGCCGCCGCTTCCGCCCGTGCCTTTGCCTGCCGAGCCTGCGCTGCTGCCGCCCGTGGGCGTGCCTGCCGCGCTGCCGCCCTCGGCGCTCTCGCCGGCTTTGCCAGCGGCGTTCACGGCGCCGGCTCCGCCCGACGCCACGCCTCCGTTCGCTCCGTCCCCTTGGGCGCCGACGCCCGCAACCGAGCTGCCGACCCCGGCGCTGGCTGCATTTCCGCCGAGCGGGACGGCCGAGTTACCGAGCAGCGAGTCGTCGTAAACGCTGCAACCCGAAGCAGCGACGAGCGGCCACGAGGCCAACGCCCCGGTCATGAACCGCCGCGACGCTTTGCGGTATTGATTGAAGCTTTTCATCCTCTGGTGAATGAATTCGGACAGTTACGAAACGGCAACGACAACCCGCGCTGCGGGCTCTATGCGTCGTGTCCGGAGACTGCCCGCCATACTTCGAAATACGCCAAGGGTTGCCTAGACGGCCGGCCAACCACACGCATGGCCCCATGCGTAACGCGGAAACGAGCACTTTTCCACGTGGGGGCTGCAGAGCCAATGTAGGGCGGCCTGGAACTGAAGCGCGCGCGGCGGCCTCGCTGAGGTACAAGCGGCGCATGAGCGATCGGAACTCCGCGCACCTTCTGGAACGTGCTGAACGGCTCCTGCCCGGTGGTGTCAACTCGCCGGTGCGCGCCTTCCGTGCGGTCGGAGGCGCCCCCATCTTCATCGACTCCGCCAAGGGCTCGAAGCTGTTCGCTGCCGACGGGCGCGAGTACTTGGACTACATCGGCAGTTGGGGCCCGGCCATCTTGGGGCACGCCTATCCCGACGTAGTGAAGGCCGTTCAGGCGCGAGCCGAGGGCGGGCTCGGCTTCGGGGCGCCCACCGAGCTCGAGGTCGAGTTCGCCGAGGCCATCGTCCAGCGCTACCCCAGCATTCAAATGCTCCGCTGCGTGTCGAGCGGCACGGAAGCGACCATGAGCGCGCTACGGGTCGCGCGCGGTTTCACGGGCCGCGAAGTGATCGTCAAGTTCGACGGCTGTTACCACGGTCACTCGGACGGCTTGTTGGTCAAAGCCGGCAGCGGGCTGGCCACGTTCGGTACGGCGGACTCGGCCGGTGTTCCGGCAGGCGTGGTCGCCACCACCGCCAGCCTGCCGTTCAACGATGAAAACGCGCTACGCGACCTGTTCGAGCGCGAGCGCGGCCGCGTCGCCGCTGTAATCGTCGAGCCGGTCGTGGGCAACATGGGCCTCGTGCCCCCGCAGCCGGGCTTTCTCGAGCGCATTTTGGAGTTGTGTCGCGAGCACGGCGCGGTCTCCATCTTCGACGAGGTCATGACCGGGTCCCGCTTGTCCGCTGGCGGGGCGCAGGGCCTGTTCGGCATGACCCCGGATATGACCTGCCTCGGCAAGGTGGTTGGCGGCGGCATGCCGCTCGCGGTCTACGGCGGAAAGCGCGAGATCATGCAGTGCATTGCGCCGCTCGGCCCGGTGTATCAGGCCGGTACGTTGAGCGGGAGCCCGCTCGCCATCGCGGCCGGCATGGCAACGCTGGCTGCCCTCACCCCGGAAATTTACGAACGGCTGGAAGCGCTCACCAGTAAGCTACAAGTCGGGTTCGAGCGTGCCCTGCGCGACGCGCGGGTGGACGGCGTGGTGCAACGCGTCGGCTCCATGCTCACCCTGTTCTTTCACCGCGGACCCGTCCGCTCCTGGACGGACGCTGCAGAATCGGATCGCGAGCGCTTCGGGCGCTTTCACCGCGGCTTGGCGGCCCGCGGCGTGTACTTTCCGCCCTCGCAGTTCGAGGCCGCCTTCGTGTCGGCCGCTCACAGCGACGACGACATCGATCGCACCGTGGAGGCAGCGCGCGCCGCGCTGGAGGACTGAACCTTGGCCGAAGCTCACGCCAATGGTCCGCCGAGCGCGATGTTCAAGCACTGTCCGCGCTGCGCCGCCCCGCGGCAGAGCGAGGCCGACGCCGTGCGTTTCGTGTGCGAAACGTGCGGCTTTGTTTACTACTACAACGTGGCGGTCTCCTCCGCGGTGCTAATTTTGGACGCTAGCGGACACGCGCTCTTCATTCGCCGCGCGCGTGACCCGGGCCGGAACAAGCTCGCGTTGCCGGGCGGCTTCATCGATCGCGGCGAGACGGCCGAGGCGGCCGCCATGCGCGAGGTGCGCGAGGAAGCTGGCGTTAAGCTCTCGCGGGTGGAGTTTCTGGCCAGTTTCCCGAACCTCTATACCTACCGGACGGTCGAGTACCCGGTAGTGGACCTGTTCTTCACCGCCAGCGTTCTGGCCCGCGAAGCCAGTCCACTCGACGACGTGACCGAAGTCGTTTGGGCACCGCCAAGCTCACTCCGCGACGTCGATCTGGCGTTCCCGTCGCACGCCAACGCGCTACGTTTTTTCAACAACCGCACGGACGAGAGCTGAGCCAGCCGCCGAGGGTGAGCTTCGGCGCGAGTGGTGCTAGGCTCCCCGACGCGATGCGTATCGATTGTCCGATCTGCAAGCGGGTGCTGGCCGACGCGCCCGATGACCACGGCCCACGCCCCTTCTGCTCCTCGCGCTGCAAAATGATCGACCTGGGCAATTGGCTGAGCGAGGCCTATCGCATCCCGGCCTCGTCGCACGACGAGAGCGGGCAAGACAGCGACGATCACTCGCTTTCGTGAACCATGCAAAGTACCGACTCTGTCCTCCGCGCCATCACCGACGACGGCGCTTTTCGCGTGATCGTCGTCCGCACGACCGACACGGTGCAGCAGGTGCTCAACGCGCAGGGTGCCCAGGGCGGTACCGCGCGGCATCTGGGTGATCTCGTCACCGGCTCGGTGCTGTTCCGCGAGACCATGGCGCCAAACCTACGCGTGCAGGGCATCCTCAAGGGTGCCAACGGTTCGGGCAGCTTGGTCGCCGATTCACACCCCACGGGCAAGACGCGGGGCCTCGTGCAGCTGGCCGACGGCGCGAGCGAAGTCGCGGTCGGCCCCGGCGCCATCATGCAAATGATGCGCACGCTCCCCGACGGCAAGATCAATCAGGGCTTCGTACAAGTGCCCGAGGGCGGCGGCATCTCTCAGGCCATGATGGAGTACATGCAAACCTCCGAGCAAGTCGTGTCCATGCTGGCCATGGGCACGTTGCTCGAAGCGGGCCGAGTAACCGCTGCGGGCGGCTACTTGGTGCAGCTCCTACCCGAGGTTGGCCGCGGGCCGCTGATGGTGATGACCGAGCGCCTGAAGGAATTCGAAAACATCGACGCCCAGCTGCGTGAGCCGGGCTTCACGCCAGCCGCGCTGCTGGAAGAGCTGCTCTACATGATGCCGTTCACCCGCTTAGAAGAGAGCCAAGTCGGCTTCGAGTGCTGGTGCAATGAGCTGCGGGTCGTCTCGGCCATCTCGACCTTGCCAAAGCCAGACATCGAACACCTGCTGTCTGGCGGTGAGGTGCTCGAGATCGCCTGCGAGTACTGCAAGCGTGAGTTTCGAATCCCGCCTGCGCGCCTGCAGGGGCTGCTGGACGAGTCCTAGCCAGGCCCATGCGGATCGCTCTGGGGGCCGATGACTCGACTCGCGTCGTGGACGCGATTGCCGACTACTTGCAGTCCGTTGGCCATCACGTCACGCGCTATGGCAAGGCGGCGGGCCAGCACGAAAGCTGGGGTAATACCGGCCGCCGGGTGGCCGAAGCCGTCGCGGCAGGTGAACAACAACAGGGCATCGTTTGCTGCTGGACGGGCACGGGCGTCAGCATTGCAGCGAACAAGGTGCCCGGCGCGCGCGCAGCGCTGTGCGTAGACGCAGAAACGGCGCGCGGCGCCCGCAAGTGGAACGATGCCAATGTGCTGGCGCTCTCCCTTAGGTCGACGTCCGAAGCCATCGCCAAAGAAATCCTAGCCGCCTGGTTCGCCGAGCCCTACGCCGGGACGGAGGCCGAAAGCCTGGCGGTCCTGTCCGCCCTCGACGACCGCACGCCGGGGTCGTAAGCTGGCAGGCTTAAGGGCGGCTTGGATCTGCCCGTAGCGTGCCTGGACCTGGCTGAAGATGAGCGATACGGCCATTCTATCCGAGGGCATACCGAGCCACATTCAGCCGGGACTGGTGATCGGCGGCAAGTACCGGCTCGAGCAAGAGATCGGCCGGGGCTCGATGGGCACGGTGTATCGCGCAGTGCACGTCACGCTCGGACAGCGCGTCGCCATCAAGCTGATTTCGGGCGAGCACCTGCAGTCGCTCGAGGCGCGCCAGCGCTTCCGCGTAGAGGCGAAAGCCGCTGCCAAGCTGCGCTCTCGCCACGTAGTGCAAGTGTACGATGACGGCGAGACGCCCGAGGGCAACCCCTACATCGTGCTCGAATACCTCGAGGGTGAGACGCTCGAGCAACGCTTGGAGCGCGAGCACGACCTCCCGCTGGCCGACGCCGTGCGCGTCGTGGTGCACGTAGGCCGCGCGTTGGCGCGCGCCCACGCTCAGGGCATCGTTCATCGCGACCTCAAGCCTGCCAACATTTTCCTCGTGCGAAGCGACGACGACGAGGTCGGTTGGATCGCCAAGGTGCTCGACTTCGGCATAGCCAAGCTCGACAGCCAGGGCGAAAAGGGCACGACCCAGGCCGGCACCGTGCTCGGCACGCCGCTGTTCATGAGCCCGGAGCAGGTGCGCGGCGCGAGCAGCGTCGACCATCGCGCCGACTTGTACTCGCTCGGCATGTGCCTGTTTCACATGCTGACCGCCGACTACGCCTATTACTCGCCCAACTACAGCGACGTTTTGATCGGGATTTGCACGCTGCCGCTGCCGCACATGCGCGAGAAGGCTCCGTGGATACCGGAGGCCGTCGAACAGTGGTTTCAGCGCGCCTGCGCGAAGGAGCCGCTGGAGCGCTTTCAAAGCGCAGACGAAATGAGCGAAGCCTTGCAGGCGGCCGCTGGCGGCAGCGCGCTGTCGAAGCACAAGTCCTTTGCCGAAGGGCGCATCGCGCCCGAAACACTGGTCGGCTACGCAACACCAGCCTTCGCGACGCTCCAGCTCGACGCTGGCCCCGCGAACCTTGCGCGAACCCAGCAAGTGGTGGGCGGCGAACACCCCGCGTCGCCGCAGGCGCTCGTCGCAATCGCGGTCGGCACGGGCGATGGCCGCGACGCTGCGGCCGAATGGCAGCCGCCGCGGCGCGGCGTACCACCGCTGCTGATCGGAGTAGGTCTAGGCCTGCTCGTCGTGACGCTGCTGGCGCTGGTCGTCGCGCTCACGGGCAACGACAGCCAACCAGCGGCGGTCGCACCGAGCGCCCAGGTGCCCGCTGAAGCGTCAGCGACGCCGCCCCAAAGCCCGCCCGAGGCCGCCGAGCCGGGCCCACTGGCACGACCGGCGCTCGCCCCCCCTGCCGTTGTTTCCAGTGACGCTGCTGAAAAGACTACGCGAACCGAGCCCTCGCAAGCTCAGCCCACAGCGCCGAAAAAATCCCGCTCAATCGCCGTCCCCGGAGCACCCGCCAAGGCGCCGCGCCAGGCCGCGCCAGGCTCGGATCTCGGTTTCTGAGCGCGCGCAGCGCAAGGTGCGGTAAAACCGCTACGAGTGCTTATGAATACTTACTCGACTGCTCGACGCTTCGGCTTGCGGCAGCGCTTGGTCGCGCTGGGTCTCGCCTCTACGCTGACGACTTCACTCGTCGCTCCTGCGGCCTTCGCCCAAGACCAACCCCAGGCAGAAAGCGTCGCCGCGGCGCGCTCGCTCGGCATGCAGGGCATCAAAATGGCGGACGCCGGGGACTGCAAGGGCGCGATCGAAAAGCTGAGCCGAGCGGAGTCGCTCTATCACGCGCCTTCAATCCTCGGGCGCTTGGGCGAGTGCCAGGTGAAAGTCGGCCAAATCGTGCTGGGCACCGAAAACCTGAACCGCGTGGTACGCGAGCAGCTCGCCCCCAACGCCCCCAAGGCCTTTCGCGACGCGCAAGAGCGCGCCAAAGGCGTGCTCAGCACGGCGTTGCCCAAGATTGCGCATCTCACGGTGAGGGTCGAGCCGGCCGACGCCAAGCCCCAAGTCAGCGTTGCGGGCGCGGCCATTCCGCCCGCGCTGATCGGCATCGACCGCCCCACCGACCCTGGTACCCACGAGGTCATCGTGAACGCGCCCGGCTACCTTGAGCAAAGAACCAGCGTGACGCTGACCGAGGGCGGGGCGCAGGAAATCGCACTCAACCTCCAGAAAGACCCGAGCGCGGCCCTCACCGCGGCCCCCCCACCGGTTGACGCCGCGCCCCTGCTGACGACGGGGTCGACCACGCCGCCTTCCGACACCGGCCCCAAGAAAAGCAACGCGCTGGCTTACGTCGCGCTCGGCGTGGGCGGTGCTGGGTTGCTGGTTGGCGGCGTCACGGGCTTCTTGGCGCTGGGTAAGAAGAGCGACTTGACGGGCTGCGTCGACACGAAGTGTCCGTCGAGTCAGCAGGACACTCTCGACGGCGCCAAGAGCATGGCCACGGTTTCGACCGTGGGCTTCGCAGTTGGCTTCGTCGGCGTAGGCGTGGGCGTCGTGCTGCTCTTGACTGGAAACAGCAGCAGCAGCAGCGCGAAACTCGGCCCGGCGAAGGTCGCCAAGCGCGAGCCGCTCGGCGGCGTGAACGTCCAACCGTGGTTCGGGACGCAAAGCGCCGGCCTGAGCGGGTCCTTTTAAGGCCCAGCCATGGCGCGGCGCGGCCGCTACTTCGTCTCTTCCAGATCTTCCGCCAAGTAGCTGAGGATCACTTCGTCGAGCGATTGCTCGCTGATGGCGCCGTCGCCGAAGATGGAGCGGGCGTTGCTTGTCGGTGCGGCGGCGAGGCGGGTTTGAGGACGGCCCAACGAGGACTGGCTCAACTCTGCGCCCGCGCCTGCTGCGGCCCCCGCGGGAGCTGCGGCGGCTTGGGGCCGCACTGGAATGGGCGGACGCGACTTGCGGGGCGCTGGGTTGCTCTTGCGCGGGGGCCGGACGGGCGCGGGCGGCGGGGTCCGCGACGACTTGGGCGGATTCTTATCGAGCGAAGCGACGTCGAGGTCGAAGGCCTCGGCCGGCGGCGGCGCGACCGACGGCGTCGGCTTGCGCAGGTTGGGGTTCGAAATCGGACGGCGCGAGCGCGGCGATTCGTCGGAATCGCGCAGCGACTTCATGCTGTCGATGACGGCCCGAGCGTCGGCCACCGGCGCGGCGTCGACTACCGACGCGGCAAGCGCTGGAGCCACGGGGGCAGCGACGGCCAGCGGCGGGGGCGCGGGCAGGCTCGGTTCCAACGACGACAGCGGTGCGGCGCTCAGCCCGCTACCGACCAGTACGCGCGCGGTCTGGAGGTCATGCTTGGCGGTCGGCTCAGTGACGCTTTCGGGCGCCTGGGACTTGATTGGCTCGAGTGGGCCGCAGACGCTCTCCAGCAACGGGTCCATTTCACCGGCGCGCAGCGCGGCGAACATGCCCTTGTGCTGGTCCTTCATCATGCCGCGCACGACCGCGGCCATGTCGCTCTTCTCGATGTGCTCGGTGTAGTCGGTGCGGGTCGTCTTGACGATGTGTCCGCCGTCCGCAAACAAGTGCGTCACGATCCGCGGAGCTTTCACGCCCGAGTCTTCCGTTTGAATATGGAAGATCCGACCGCGATGGCGGACGTTGTTGTTGAAGCCGAGTAGCGGCGGGGGTGCTGCTTTGGACACGCTGCGCCGTGCAAATTCCGAGGGGTTAACGGACACCTCACGTTACCACGACGGCCCCGCGCCTGCCCCTTTCAGAATCCGCCCGAAAAAACCCCTAAAGCATCGTCATATATATGTAGTGAAACCAGCGCGTCCCAGATTTCACAGGGAGATCGTGAGATCGGGAGCCGTGCGAGGCCTGAATTTGGGACGCCAGAGCGTATCGTCACTCGCGTCGTGCCCTTACGAGCTCCGTACCGACTGCGCGAAACGCGACGCAAGCGACCCCAAAAAGCTGCGCCCCAACCTGCCCGCTCGCACGACTCCCGATCTCTCGATCTCCCTGTGAAAAAATCAGGCAGCCGTGAACTACCTAGCCCCTTCGTCCATGCGCCGCATGCCTTCGAGGAGGAGAGCTTCGGGCGAGTCCATGATGACTTGTTGGGGAGCCGTGAAGTTCGGGTCCAGGGAGAAGTCACCGTCGACCAGCTTGAGCATGGCGTAAAAGGCTTCTTCGCCGCGCAGCGTGGCCCAGAGCGCGTTGTAGATGGCGCCACCCACGAAGTGGATCTCACCCGAGGTCGTGCCAGCGCGAATCTTCAACGAACCGCTCTTACGGCCGTGCCACAGCACTTGCACCATGTCGGGCAAGCCCATCTCGATCAGCGAGCCGGAGACGCCGCGCCCCGAGCCGGCTCGTTGCGCTTCACGCTCGATGATTTGCTTCAGCTTGGCCACCAGCAAATCGGCCGACACCGGCTTGGACAAAAAATCTGCCGCCCCGAGGTCGAACGCTTTCTGCGCGTCGTTGCGGCTGGAGCGCCCCGTGACCACGACCCAAGGCAGCTTCTGGCCCCAGGCGTGCTTGCGCACTTCGGCCAACAACAAAAGCCCGTCGCCGTTCGGCAAATCGAGCTCGGAAATCACGAGCTCGGTCTCGCCCTTCTCGAGGTGCTTGAGCGCTTGCTCGATGGTGTGCGCCTGCGAGACCTCGAAGCCTTGCTCGAGTAGCCGCAGCTCCAAGACCGTCGTTTCCTCGGGATCCGGATCGATGATGAGCGCGCGGTGCCGGTTCGCCAGCAAGCGCGCCTTGACGTCTTCGCCGGTCACGGTGTGCTTGAACAAGTCGACCAAGTTGGGGTCGAATACGCTGCCACGGTAGCGCGCCAGCACCTCGCACGCCTGCACTGGGCGCAGCGTCTTCCGAAACGGGTTGCGCGGATTCTGCGTCAGGTCGGCGTAGGTGTCGGCGATGGCCAAGATACGCGCGCCCAGCGAGATCTCTTTCGCAGACGAGCCGTCGGGGAAACCCTTGCCGTCGTAGCGCTCGTACATGCTCTCCATGGTCTGAGTGACCTCGAGCGGCAGCTGCACGGCTTCCAGCAAGCGTACCGGGCTCTTGTACTGTTTTTCGGCTTGGGTGCGGTGGCCTTCGTACTCCGCGACGTTGAGCGTCGTCAGGTGGTAGGCGCCCATTTTTCCCAAGTCGTGCAAGTACGCGGCGCACACGTAGGCGCCCTTCGTGCTCTCGGGAAGGCCGATGCGCTCGGCGACCTTCTTGGTCAGGCGCGCGACCTGCGCCGAGTGCCCGCGCAAGTCTGGGCGCGCGTTCTCGATTAGCGTGATGAGGACGTTGAGCGCCTCTTGAAACGACTCGTCGTTGACCCCGCTACCGCTGCTTGAAGAGCCTGTTTTTCGAGACTTGAAGTCCTTGTCGCTGAGGACGCGCTCGCCCTGGGTGGCTTCCTTGGCCATCGACAGCACCATGCTCTCGTCGCTGACCAGGTTTCGCTCGAACACGTTCAGCATGTTCGAAAATTGCGTATGCGCGTCGCGGTCCAAGATCGCGAAGGCGTGAATGTCGCCGTTGTACGCCTTGCTGATGGCGGCCTTCACGGCGCGCGGGCGACCGACGAAGGCGCGCACTTCCTTCACGCCGGAAGCAAGCTGCACGTCATGGAGCGCGGGCGCGTTGTCCGGATCGGGCGTGACCACGCTGAGCGTGCCCGTCTGCGCGTCGTACAAGACCGGAAACACGGTGTCGCGCTCGGCCAGCTTCTTGGGCACCTTGTCGAGCGTCACCCGGTCGATGTCGGCCTTGGCCAGCTTCTCGGTCGAGACGAAGCGGGTTTTGTGCAGCGCCGCCAAATATTTGAGCAGCGCCGCCTCGTCGAGCGCCTTGAGCTCGAGGATGCACTCCTCGACGCGCTCGCCCGACCTTGCCACCAAGTTCAAGGCGGCCTCTTGGGCCTCAGCCGTGATCAGCCCATCAGCAAACAACCGTTCGAGTAGTCGCGTGTTACCCGGGTTCATCGCGTGACCAACCTCATGGACAGCCCGACATTATAGCGGGCAGCAGCCTCAATAAGTCATCGGGGACGGCTCGAGAATTTTTCACAGGGAGATTGGGAGCCGTGCGAGCGTGAATTTTTTGGGGGGCGAGCCGAGGCGGCACCTACCAACACCTGCTAAGTGGTTGGTCGTCTTCTCACCTAAGAAACTCACACGACTCCTGATCTCACGATCTCCCTGTGAAATTCAGGGAAAGCCGCGCGGTGCCCTGCGAGGCGGCCAACTGGCCGGCGGGGGTGGGGGGGAGGTCCGCATGGGATGGACGCGACCTGGCCTACCTCTGGGGCAATCGTCTTGAGAGCATGGACTTGACGGGTGCGTCGCTGGAAGCTAGTTAAGCCGCCCTTTTCCAGGTTCCGCGGGCTTTTCTCCGCGACACCGGTAAGCAACGACTCGAAGGACACGAAAGACGATGGCGACGTATCAAGCGAAACCGGCAGAGGCTGTGGCGACCCGTAAGTGGTACGTCCTCGATGCGACGGATCTCCCGCTGGGCCGTCTTGCGACGCGCGTCG
>JAYUYU010000607.1:0-11377 GCA_043752365.1 Myxococcales bacterium
AAGGGCATTCCGGCGCAGCCCGTGCGGGTCGGCAACCTCTTGCCCGAGCTGGATTTGGTGCTGGTGCGCGGCTTTGGCTCAGCTTCGGTAAAGGCGGCCGGCAACCCGCGCTTCGCGATCGTAACCACGCGCCGCACGGAGCAGAAGACGTCAATCGACGTCACGGCGCTCAGCGCTTCGGCTACCGCCTTGTGGGGCCCCACCACGTTGGTCGAGCGCCCAGCGCGCGTGTTGTGGGTCGGCTTCGTGGTCTCGGATGAGCAGCCGTTGTTACTGTGGGCAGAGCAAACCAGCAGCGCGAAGCCGGGCGAGCCCGCGAGCCTGTATGGCTTGCCAGTCACGGCCGATGGCAAAGCTGCACAACCGGTAGCCATCATTAGCAAGGCGTGTGTGTGGCAGGCGGCCTCCGTTGCGGGGCGCGCTGCGCTTGCGACGGTGAGGCCTGGGCCCAACGGCTGCGCTACGGGCGTCGTCGCGCTCGATTTACTCGGCACGAGCGGCAAGTCCGAAAAGAGCGTCGAGCTGGCTTCACGCGCCGCGCTCGATCTCGACTTGGTCGCCGGTCCCGATTCGTTCGTGCTGGCCTGGTCTGATCGCGAACAGCTGGAGCCCCGCGCAGTGACGGCTGTGGTCGATGCGCGGGGCGTGGTGCGGTCAACGGCCGGCCCGGCCGTGGTGGCGCTTGGCGAGCAGGGCGTAATTGGGCTGACGCCTGGCTCGTCACCCAGCGCGCCGGCCTTTTTGGTGTGGGAAAACCTGGCAGAGCGGCCCGAAGGCGCGAGGTTCTTCGAAATTTCGGCGCTGAACGCCGCCGGGCGGGCCAGCGGCGCGCACTCGCGTTTGCTGTACGGTCGCGCTGACGGCGGCGCGCCCGAGTTCGCAGCCTACGCGGGCGGCGTCGCTGCGCTCACGCTCGCGCCTGCGTGTGCGGGCGACGACAACTGCGATGCCAGTCCGGCCGTGCCGACCTTCGTAGCGTTCGACGCTGCGCTCAAGGTGCAAGCGTCGGAGCCGTTGTTGCTCGACGGGCTGAGCGGTCACGCTGCCGACTTGGGTTGGGGGCTCACGTGCCCGAACAGCGGCTGCTTCGCGTTGGCGGCTCCCAGCCGTAGCCCGGCGGCGTTGTTCACGGTGCCACTGCGACGGCGGCAAACCAACTTCCGCCCCGCCGCCGAAGAAACAGCGCTTTCGCCCAAGCCGCGCGTGGTCGCGAGTGACGTGCTGCTGCGCGCTGACGCGCCGCTTTCGCAAATCTCCGTTGGGGACTTACATGGCCGCACGTTGGTCGGCTACGTTTCGGATTTCGATCCGACCACCCCCTGGCAAAAGCTCTCGAAACCCGCAGAAGACGGCCGCTTGGAGCCATTGCGGGCCCGCATTGCGCTACGCCCGTTCGCCGCAGACGGCGCGCGCGCTGCGTTGGGGGACGAGCAAGCGGTTTCGTTGCGCGCACACTCACTGGGCGGCTTGGGCCTGCTGGGCGACGCCGCGACCGGCAAGGACGCGCTGGCGGTTTGGACTGGCCTCGACAAGGGTGAGCCCCAGGTATTTCTCACGTCCGTGGGTGCCGATGGCAAGCGTGGCCAGCAACGCATGCTCACGCGCAAGTCAGGCGAAGCCAGCGACGTGGCAGGCTTGTTGGTCGACGGCGGCTACTTGGTGGCCTGGGTCGACGAGCGCACGGGCGATGCGGAGGTGTACGCCACGCGCGTCAGCCGCACGCTCGAAAAAGCCAGCCCCGAACAGCGGCTCACTACGTCGGACGGGGCGGCCTCGCAGCTCGCGCTCACACGGGTTGCTGGCAAGCCGTACGCGGTTTGGGCAGACGCGCGCGCCGCCGAAGAACCCGGTTGGGCCGACATCTACGGTGCTTTCCTGCGCCCCGCCGACGCCGCGCGCGACGGCGGCGAGCACCGGTTGAGCAGCACGCGCCCGCATTCGTTCTCGCCGCAAGTTAGCCAGCTTGGGGCCTCGCCCGTGTTGGCGTGGCTCGAAGAAGGCGCGGACTCGGCGCCCGCAAGCGTGCGCCTGGCGACATTGTCGCCGAGCGGTGACATCAGCGGCAACGTGAGTGTCGTGCCGATCAACGCCGGCGTACCGCGCGGGCTGGGTATCGCGTGCCACGAGGTGAGCTGCCACGTCGTGGTCACGGTCGAAGCCGATGGGCGCGGCGAGCTGCACGGGTTCGAGTGGCGGCCCAGCGCAGAGTCGCAGGTCACGCGGCTCAGCGGCTTGGGCGGCGCCAGCGCGGTCGCGGTCGCACCGCTGGTGCGTGGCAACTTGGTTTACGTCGCCGATTTGCGCGACGGCCAAGGCCTCGTGCGTCGCCTTGGCATCGAGTGGTGAACGAGCTACCGCGCGGCTTCACTAGCCGGAAAATCGACGTGCAAGCGATTGCCGTCCGGGTCGCGCAGGTTAACGACCACGTTGCCGGTGCCGGCCTGACGGCTTTGCTCGAAGTCGACGCCAAGCCGCGTGACCCGCGCTAGAAATTCGTCGAGGTCACTGGCTGAAAACGCAAAATGCTCGAGGCTGAGCGCGCCTTCGGGCTGGGGCTGCAGCTCCACCCCCACCAGGTGAATGACGGCCTGCGGGCCCGCGTACATCCAAGCGCCCGGAAAGCCGAGCGGTGGCCGTTCGCCCAGCTCGAGGGCCAACGCCTCCGTGTAGAAGCGCACCAGGGCCTCCAGGTTGGCCGTGCGTATGTTCACGTGGTCGAGCCGGCGAATCATCCGCGCGACTTTAGCATTCACGCTTTCGATCAGGCTCATAAACCGGGCGATGTCGAGCCGGTCGATGAGGCTTGCGGCGCGTCGCCGTCCGCTTCGAGTCCGGAGTCGCGCGCCGTCGCTGGTTCTGCTTTCGGGCCGGGCGCGTCGTCGTCGAGCTGCACGTCGTAGGGATTCCGTTCGCGGGACGGATCGCGAGTGCTGCTAGTTGAGCTTTCCGTCTTTTCTGGGGGTGGCGCCGGCGCTACGTTGACAGCTTTGGCTCGGCGGGCGAGGGCTTTGGGTTTGGCGGGCGCCACGGTGGCCGACGGCTCGCTGGGCGGCGTGGGCGCCTGGGGCGTGTCGGTCGAGGGGCTCGCGCTGGCTAGGGCGGGTGCGGCGACGAGCGTTGCGGGCGCGGGGGGCGTGAGTGCCAAGCCTTGAGTTGCCCCGGCAGGGCTCGCGCTGGGCGCGACCGCGCCGCGCGAAAGAGCGAAGGTGAGCAATGACGCCGCCGCTGCCGAAGCCAGCGAGGAAATCCACACCAGCCGCTTGGACGAGCGCTGCACCTCGCGAAAATCGCCGGCGGCGACGACGCTCAAGTCCGCGTCGCGTGGCCCGGGCGCGCAACGTTGCGCGCTGTCGGTCGTCGTGGGGGCGAGCGTTTGTGGCGCGGGCGGCAGCGTGGGTGCTGCCCGCCGCGGCTGCACGGGCGAAAGGTCGAAGCTGATGGTCGCGGCGGGGCGCGTGTAAACAGCCAGCACCTCGGGCTCGTCTTTGCTGGCTGGGGGCGGCATGGCGGCGCGTGGCGACGATGACGGACGCAGGTTGGCTGGACGCGACTGAGCGCCGAGCGGTGACGTCAGGCCAAACGGCAACGTGGCCTTGCGGCTTGGTATGAATTGCGGCGACATGGGCGCGGCGGCGGGCGGAGCCGGAGTCGCGCGCACCGGCTTGGGCGGAGGCTTGCTAGGAGCTACGGCGGCCGGCTTAGAGGGGCGCGGTGGCGCGCTGCTGGGAGCAGTCGGCGAAGCCATGAGCGGCATGCGCGCCGCGAGCTTCAGCTGCGGCACCTTGTCGACGCTGGCCCACTCTTGCATGCCCGCGCGCCACACCAAGGAGCGATCGGTCAGCTTGCGGCTTTGCAGCGCCTCGACCAGCTCGGCCATGCTCATGGGCACGACCACGGCGTCCACCGTGTTGACGAGCCATTCGCCAGGCGTCGTCGAAATCGACACCGTCACGGCATCGTCCGCGTCGCCCGACTTGCTTGCATACTCGGGCAGCGCGTCCCAACCTTTGTCTATAACGCGGGAATCGTCATCCATCGCTGCGAGCGCTAAGTGTAGCGGCATTCGACGCGCGCGGTAACCTCGCAGCTTTGATGCTCGTCCGCGCTTGCGGGATTTTTCGACTGCTCACGGAGCGAGCCCCGGCGTGACCGTCAGCGTAGCGTTTGCCGGCCCTCAAAGCGGGTCATTGTCGACGTTGACCAGGTTCACCATTTTGGGTCCGAGGACGCTGTATTTGGTGTCCGCGCTCTGCGGCGCCCCGATCACGATCGAATAGCTTTGATCCATGTCGAAGATGGCGTCGTCGACGCCCCTGATCGTGACGGGCTGCCCCGTGGACCAGTTCGTCGCGTCGAAAACCAGCGCCGCGCCGAGAGACGGAGTGGTGATGATGCCCTCAGTTTCGTCCGAGCTCTTTAGCGGAATGGTCACGGGGCTCTTCGGCTTGGACGTGAGCACGACCTTGAAAGTGATGGTGGTCAAAGGCGAAGCTTCGCTTGTCATGTTCACCATCGGCAGCTCGATGATGTTGAAGCCGGCGGCGTCATTGTCGTCGTTGATGAGCGAGACGTCGGGCGGCTTTTTCGCGGCGTAGTTGGTGTCGGTGGTAGTTGGCTTGCCGAGCAAGATTTTGTAACCGATGTCGCCGTCCACGTCGTTGTCGTCGACACCGTTTACGACGATTGGCTGCGCCGTCTTCCAATTGGTGGTCGTAAAGTCGACACTGCTAACGGCAGCGGCCAAAATGCCTTCGGCCGTGTTGCTGCTGGACAGCGGAATCGACACCGCGCCGCTCGGCTTAGTGTTCAGCGACACCCAAAAGGTCGCGGGGCCTCCGGCTTCGCTGGTGTTGGCGCTGGCAGCCGTAACCGTGTAGCCCGCCGTGTCGTCGTCGATGTTCTCGACCCGCACGTCGTCGACGGCCAGCCCATTGTAGTCCAGATCGGTGCTGCTCGAAGTGCCGGTGAGGATGGTATAGGGCTGCCGGTCGTCTTGCTCGTCGTCGTTTTCACCGTGGACGACGACTGGCAGACCCAGCTCCCAATTGGCGGACGTGAGGACCACCTTCGCGGGCGTCACCGAGCCTTCGGTTGGGTCGCTGCTCGTCAACGTAACCGTGACGTCGGCCTTGGGCTTCGAGGCCAGCTTGACGTTGAAGGTCGTCGTTCCGCCGCCTTCGCTGGTCGTGCCGTCGCCGGACTTCGGGCCCACGATGATGTCCGCGGTGTCGTTGTCGGTGTTGGTGACCAGCACGTCTGGCGGGTCAATGTCGGCGTAGGCTTGATCAGTACTGGTCGGAGCACCAAGCACGACCCCGTAGTTGGGTGAGCCGTCGATGTCGTTGTCGTCCACGCCAGTGACCGTTACGCTCTTCTTGGAAGCCCAGTCGCTGGTGGTGAAGGTCAGGCTCGCCTTGTCGACGATGCCTTCGCCCTTGTCGTTGCTCGAAATGGGGATGGTGACCTCGCCCTTGGGCTTCGACTTGAGCCAGATGGTGAAGCTGAACGCGCCCCCGCTTTCGCTCGTCTTGCCCGTGACGGTGCTGACGCCAATGCCGGCGCTGTCGTTGTCGCCGTTGAGGAAGACTAGCGGCGTCGGCTTCTTGCCGGCGTAGTTCTTGTCGGTGCCAGTCGCGGCTTCGAACACGACGCTATACTGCTGCTCACCATCGGCCGTGCTGTCGTCATCGACACCGGTCACGGTGATGGTCCGGGGCGAGTTCCAGTCTGCGGTCGAGAAAGACACGCTCGAGTCGCTGAGCGTGCCCTCCTTCGTGTTGCTGCTCGCGAACGCCAGCGCGACGGCGGCGCTTGGCTGCGTGTCGAGCACGATGCTGAAGGTGGCGGTATCTCCGCTCTCGTTCGTCTTGTTGGTTATCTGCGTAACGGTGATCTTGGCGGTGTCGTCGTCCAGGTTGCTGAGTGTGACGTCGGGCGCATCCAGAGCCTGGTAGTTGATGTCGGTGCTGGTGGCAGCCTTGACGTCGACGATGAACGTCTGGTCGCTGTCCTGCATTTTGTCGTCGACGCCCGTGACCGTGATCTTCTTCGGTGACGCCCAATCCACGGGCGTGAAGGTCACGGACGCCGGAAGCACGCTGCCCTCGGTCAAATCAGTGCTTGCCACCACGATGCTGACGTCCGCCGAAGGCCGCGTTTGCAAGGCGAGGGTGAACTGTGCGGTGCCACCCTTTTCGGTCGTGGTGGCCGGCGTGAGCGGCGCTACCAAAATCTTCGCCGTGTCACGGTCGTGATTCGACGCGGTCAGGTCCGACCAAGACTTGCCCACGTATTGGGGATCGGCGCTGGTGGCAGGACCGACGCTCACGATGAACTTTTGGTCGCCGTCGACGGCGTCGTCGTCGACGCCCGTCAACGTGACGGTGCGCGCGCCGTTCCAGTTGGCGCTCGTGAAGGTGAGGCTGGCTGGGCTGACGGTGCCTTCAGTCGTCTTGTTGCTCTTCAGCGGGACCACGACGTCTTGCGTGGGCTGCGATTGCAGCTTGACCGTGAAGGTGGAGGTCCCGCCAGCTTCGGTCGTGATGAGGCCGGTTGAGGGCGACGCGACCACAATGCCTGCAGTGTCGTCGTCCACGTTCGAAACCGTGACGTTGGCTGGCTTGGGCACCAGGCCCTGGTAGTCCGTGTCGGTGCTGGTCGAACCCGTGAAGTTGATGAAGAAACTTTGGTTCCCGTCCTGAACGCTGTCGTTGACGCCCGTGATGGTCACGTTCTGGGGCGCGGCCCAGTTGATGTTGGTGAAGGTCAGCTTGGGCGGGTTGACCGTGCCTTCACCGGGGCGGCTGCTGGTGACGCCAATCTCGACGTTGCCGCTAGGCTCCGAGTCGAGCCGGACTTGGAACGTCGCCGTTCCAGCGTCTTTCTCGGTGGTTCTGAGATCGGTGAAGTTCCTGAGCGTGATGCCGGCCGAGTCGTTGTCGGTGTTTTCGGCCTTGACGTCCAGCGGGCGCGCCAGCGCCCCGTAAAGCGCATCGCCGCTGCTGATGGCGCCGAAGATGATGCGGTACTGCTGCGTACCGTCGTGCATCATTTCGTCCACGCCCTTGAGCGTCACGGTTTGCGGCGCGTTCCAGTTGGCGGCGGTGAACTTCAGGTTGGCGGGGTTGACCGTGCCCTCGCCCAGGTCGTTGCTGGTCAGGCCGAAGCTGACGTCTGCTGTCGGCTGTGAGTTCAGCTCGACCGTAAACGTAGCCGTGGAGCCGTCTTCGCGCGTGACTAGTGTGACGTTGTTGCCCGGCTTGACCGTAATGCCAGCCGTATCGTTGTCGACGTTGAGGACCTCGACGTTAGGCACCTCCATGCCTTGATAGTTCGTGTCGTTGCTGACCGCGTTGTCCGTGTTGATGCGGTACGGCTGCCCGCCGTCTTGCACCTTGTCGTCTGCGCCGCGGACGGTAACTAGCTGCGCGGAGCGAAAGTTTTCGGGCGTAAACGTCAGCGAGCCGAGGTCGAGTGTGCCCTCGGCGGTGTTGCTGCTGGCGAGCGCGATGGTGACGTCAGCCGTGGGTTGCGAAGTGAGCTTGACGGTGAAGGAGGCGGTCGTGCCGTCCTCGCGCGTCATCAGGCCGAGTCTGGGTTCCACGACCACGCCCGCGCTGTCGTTGTCGATGTTCGTGAGCGCGATGTCCTGCTCCAAGAGCAGGGCGTAGTCAGGGTCCTGCGTGCCGGCGTTGGGCTTCACGTGCACCACGTAGGCCTGGTTCTTGTCGGCGACGTCGTCGTTTACGCCCATCACGGTCACTGTTTGGGGCGCGTCCCAGTTCATTTCGGTGAAATGAAGGCTAGGCGGCGAGGCTACGCCCTCGGTCGCCCGGCTGCTGGCGACGTCCAGCAGCACGTCTGCGACGGGCCGGGAGTTGAGCACGACCGTAAAGGTGGCGGACCCTAGGTCTTCACTCGTCGTCGGGTCGCCAATCGGCGTGAGCCGAAGGCCTGGCGTGTCGTCGTCGATGTTGGTGACGTCGGCGTTCGGCGGTTCGAGCGTCGCGTAGTCCGGGTCGTCGCTCGAGATGATGCTGGTCACCACCTGATACGGCTGGCTGCCGTCGACGCGGTCGTCGTTGACGCCGGTCACGCTGATGACTTGCGGCGCCATCCAGTTGTCGGGCGTGAACGTGACGCTCGCCGGCATCACGGTGCCCTCGCTCGCGTCACTGCTCGTCAGGCCCATTACCACGTTGCCGGTCGGGGGTGAGCTGAGCGCGATGGTCAGGCTCGTCATCTCGAGCTTCTCGGAGGTGAGCAGGTTGTTGGGCGGATTCAGGATCACGCCCGCCGTGTCGTTATCGTTGTTCGTGACCTCTTGATCGGACGGATTCAGGCCGTTGTACTTGGCGTCGGCGCTCGTCACCGCTGCGGTTACGACGTGGAATTTTTGGGCGTGGTCCTTGGCGGTGTCGTCGACGCCCGTGACCGTCACCATTTGTGGCGCCATCCAGTTGTCGGCCGTGAAGATCAGCATGGCGGGGCTGACGATGCCCTCGGCAAGGTTGTCGCTGCTGAGCGGGACCTGCACGTCGGCTGTGGGCGCGTGATTGAGCGCGATCGTGAAGACCGCCTGGCCGCCGGACTCGGTGGTCACGAGGCCTGACGGCGGCATGAGCGTGAAGCCCGCCGTGTCGTCGTCGACGTTGGTGACTGGTGGGTCGATGGGATTGATGGAGTGGTAAGTTTTGTCCTCGCTGGTCGCGGGCGAGGTGAGAATCGTGTACGCCTGCGGCCCGTCTTCCGCGTCGTCGTTGACGCCGGTGACTTGAGCCATTTGTGGCGCGCCGAAGTTGTCGGCCGTAAACGACAGCACGCTAGGGCTGACCATGCCTTCAGCGGTGTTGCTGCTGTTCAGCGCGATGGCCACGGTGGCGGTCGGCGCGCGCTTCAGCATGATGGTGAAGGTCGCCTTGGCACCTTGCTCGTTCGTGACCAAAGTCGTGGTCGGCATGACGACGATGTCGCCTTGCTTCACGTCCGGGTTGCCGTTGCTACCGCCGCTGCCGTTCGGGTCGTAGGTGAAGTCGCCTAGCAAGCTGGTACAGCCGCTGAGCGCGACGGCCGAGAGGGCCAAGAGCGCGCGTGCAGTTCGCATCGAGGAAAACATTTCAGAACGTTCCTTCCACACCGGCGCTACCTATGTTGACGAAGGGGGACCAGCGGAAGCTGCTGCGGGTCGCCTGGGTTTGGCCTGACTGATTGGGTTGCTGTTGCACCAGGCTTTGGGGCTTGACCAGCAGCAACACCACCCCGGCGCCTGCCGCCACGCCGCCCGCCACGAAGCTAATGGTCGAGACGGTGCCAAGCGTATGATAGTTCTCCAAGTCGCCCTTTTGGCCGACGCCGCAGCGCCCGTTGGGGCAGTCGGTAGCGAGCTGGTTGCGCTTGGTCATGGCCAGAATACCCGTCACCCCGCCGAGCACGATGCCGGCGCCGCCTAGCGCCAGCGCGCCGATGGTTACGGGCTTGCGCCATGGCGGGTCGACGACGTTTGCGACGGACACGTTGCCGGTCTCTTCTTCGTCCTTCGGGGCGGCGTCGGGCGGCGCATCCTCGAGCTCGAACGCGATTTTCACGGACTCGCCCTCTTTGACCGTGATGGTCTTCTTGGCGGTGTAGTAGCCCTGGGCTATGGCGCGAATTTCGTGCCGACCTGGATCGGTGGGTCGCTTTACGCCCAGCGACGCTTCGGCGATGGGTGCGCCGTCGATCGTGACCTTGGGATGGGCCGGACCCGTGACCGTGATGGTTATCCACGGCAGGCGTGGCGTGATGGGAGCGATCTCGGCTTTGGCATCGGCTAGCGCCTTGACCCACGGCTGCGGGGCATTGCTTGCTACGCCTTCGCGAATTATCAAGCTGTAGGTTTCATGTGCGTCCACCAACCGGCCCAAGCCCACTTGAGCGCGCGCCAAGTCGCGCAACAAGGTAGGAGCGTGTACCAACGCCAGGGCACGCGCGAAGCGATCGGCCGCGGTCGAGTAGTCCTTGTCCTTGAGGGCGACGTAGCCTTCTTGCGCTAGCGTACGTGCCGTCGCGCGATCAGCCGAGCTGGGTTCTGCGGCGTCCGCGGTGTTTGGAAAAAACGGCACCGCGCTCACGGCGAGCGCGAGCGTCAGGACCCAAAGCAGGGATTGAGGTTGTCCCACTCCTTGGGCTTAAGACCGCGAAGCGCTGAGCGCAAACGGATTGTCACTCGAATGAAGCCGAAACTGGCTGCATGACTGGATCCCCAGCATGCCTTCCCCTAGTCAATTCATGCGATGCCAACTCGCCTCTGAGCAGTGGTGGGAACACTGAGCGGCAGTTGAGGTGTCGACCGCGACTCCCGCTTCGCACTAGTCGTGACCAAGCTGCCGCCCATGACCTTTGTTAGGACTTCATTCATTTTGCGCGCTGATCTTGCTTGGTTGCTTGGCGTGCTGCCAGCGCCGAGCCTTGACGCGCCGCGCTCAGCGTCAGCCAGACTCGCCCCTGATCGCGAGTGCGAGGTGAGGGGGCCAGCCCCTGAGCAGGGTAGCGGCAGCGGATAGCAGTGACGCTGATCGCTCGCCAGCCGCCCGCGATAATTCTTACTCCGGTGTCGAGCCGCCCCCTACGCCTAAGCCGATCCGCCGCCAACCACTCGGTTTTCCGCGGGCTCGCCAGGCTGACAGGAGCTGGACTATGCTCCGTTGCTCGCATTCATGAATGAACGGACGCTGCTCGCGTTGGGGCTCTTGCTGGGGGTGGGCTCTGGCAAGCAGCCGAGCGACTGGCTACAGGGCGCGCACGGCTACTTTCGCGACAAGCAGGCCGAAGACCCGTTGAATGCGGTAGCGGTCACGGTGTTGGTCGGCGCCGCGGCTTTCTACGCCGCCGAGCGCGAACAAAACCCGAAGGTGAATTCGTTGTTCGACGCGCTGGTGTACGTGTCGACGAATTTGTCCGTCGGCTACTCCGACATCATCGCGAAAACGGAGGCGGGCAAGGCCATCGCCACTGCGCTCATGGCATATGGGCCCGCGTTGGCCGCACGCGCCTTCGACGTCCCGAACGAGGCGCAGGGGCGCGCCGCCGAGGGCGAGCGCTCGGAGTCCGCTTTGCGTGACATTGCTGGCAAGCTCGAGCTCATTTTGCAAGAGCTGCAGAGTCAACGCGGCGCGGCGGCTTCGAATGCATGAAGTTTTAGTACTGGCGTTGTCGTTCCCCAGCGTCGTATTCACGGTGCTGCTCGGCGTCGTGCTCATCTACTGGGCGTTCGTGATGGTCGGCGTCATCCACATCGGTGAAGGCTCCGAGGGCGCGCTCGATGGTCACATCGACGGCGCTACCAAAGGTTTGATGGAGGGCGCGGTCGATCACCTGGGCGGCGGCCACGCCGACGGGG
>JAYUYU010000608.1:0-4627 GCA_043752365.1 Myxococcales bacterium
AACGCTGCGACTTCGCGCTTGCGTTGGTCGGCGCTGCCGCTGGCCGCGAAGCCCGCGTACTTGCGCGTGGCGTCGACCAGGCCCTGGTAGGTGTAGAAGCCGTTGCGGTTGGGGAACATCTCGTGAAACAGCGCCTCGCTCACCAAGTCGTCGAAGGCGCTGTCGCCTAGCGGCGCGCTGCCGCCGACACCGCTGCTGCCGCTGCTGCCGCTGCTGCCGCTGCTGCCGCTGCTGCCGCTGCCCGTGCCTGACGTGGAGCAGTTGTAGGGCTCCCAGAAGAAGCTGCTGACGACCGGGTCGTAACCAGGGTTTTCGTGCTCGGCGACGTAATAGGCGCCTTGAAACAAGACGATGGCTCCTGCGGCGTAGCTGGTGCCCGCCACCCACGCCGGCCCGCAGGGCTTGCTGGTGCTTGCGCTGCCCCCACTGGCGCCGCCCATGCTGGTGTTGCCCGCCAGCGGCGCGCTACCGGCTGTACTGCCGCCTGCGTTGAGCACGCTGCCGCCGGCTGTAGGGCCCGTGCCGGCCAGCGCGGGGGAACTACCGGCGGAGTCAGCGTTCGGGCCGCGAGGCCCGTCCACGCCGCCACCGCAGCCGAGCCCCAGCCCGAAAGCCAACCCCCAACCCAGGCCTAGAAACGTCGCTGTCGCGTTCATGCGGATACATGAATGGTAGCCGCCGAGCCCCAAAACCCTGGCGCCGTTCTGCTCCGAAACTTGTGCAAATCCAACCTGGACGCGCGTTTTCGACCGCGGACTGAAAGTGTGCAGTCGCCGCAGAACTGGGCTGCCGAAGCAGCCTGCCGCCGCTCGCGCATCACTGACAATACGCTGTCACTTCAGCCCGCTACCACTCTGGTCCACGCCGAACGAGACCAAACGGCGCACGGAGACCGCGTAGCCATGACTAACACCATCAACTGGTTCGAAATTCCCACCACTGACCTAGACCGCGCCAGCCGCTTTTACGAGGCCGTGCTGGGCACGCCGCTCAAGCGCGAGCACTGCAGCGCCACCGACATGCACATGGCTACCTTTCAAGGCGCGGAGGAATCCGTTAGGGGCGCCTTGATCGCGGACAAGCGCCGCAAGCCGGTTGCCGACGGGGCGCTCGTCTACCTGCACGCCGCCGACCTGGACGCGAGCTTGGCGCGCATCGAAAAAGCAGGTGGCAGCGTGGTGATGCCCAAGACCGATATTGGTCAGCCCGGATTCATCGCTCTGGTGCGCGACACGGAAGGCAACGTGGTCGGGCTTCACGCCCCACGCTGAGCGTTTCTTACAGACTCAGGTTCCGGGAGCCAGATTCGAGACGAATTTGTGATAACTCGGCCCGCTCCCGGAAACTTCAAAGCATGCGTGCTGGAGCTTGGCTTTGGGTTGCTGGTGTAGGTGTAGCGCTCACCTTGGCGCCAGGCGTGCGCGCTCTCACACAGCCCCCGGCTCCCGATGACGTGCCGCAACCCCTCATCATCCCGATCGCTGTCGGTGCGGGCGAGCTGGGTGACACCCAGGGGTTCAATCCCAACATTCCGAATGCCGGCAACTACGTGACGTTGCCCGCGCTGTTCAAGTACCGCGGCGAGAATATCGACTTTTTGGCGGACGCCAAGACCGAGCCGTCCACGTTTTCACCGTTGTGCAGCTTCTCGGGCACGTTGGTGCTGCGCGGCGGCGGCTGCCAGGTGGCGTTCGGTTGGTACAACGCCGTGCAGTCCGGCGGCGCACCGCCGACGGCCGCGGAAGTTTATCCGCTCATCCCCGCCAATGATCCGGTCGTGTACTCGCAGGAGGCGTTCGCGCCCCTCGCCATCGACCCGCCGAACAATCAGTGGGCGCTCAAGACCTTTACTGCGTCCGACATTCGCAACGACGCCCGCTACAAGGGCGGCGAAATCGGCTTCGTGATGATCGGCGGCGGCGCGTGCAGCCAGAACAAGTACTCGCAGCGCGCGCTGAACCAGACCTGTACCTCGTGCACGCCGATGGAGCCGTTCATCACCACCGTGGTGTACGCCAGCACGAAGGAACCGAACGCCTACTACATGGCGTTCGAAGATTTGCCGGTTACGCCCACCGGCTTCAAGGCCAATAACGACGGTGATTTCAACGACTTCGTCTTTTACATCACCGGCCTGGTGTGCGCGGGCGGTGGCGAGCCGTGCGACACCGGCAAGCGAGGCGCCTGCGCGGTCGGCAAGACGGACTGCAGCGAAGCCGGCAAGCCGGGCCAGTGCCGTGAGGTCGTAAAGCCCACCGACGAGAAGTGCGACAACGCCGACAACGACTGCAACGGCCAGGTCGACGACGGTGACTTGTGCGACGCCGGGTTCGTTTGCGACCACGGTAGCTGCGTCGGCGATTGCGGCACGGGCGAGTTCCGCTGTCCGGGCGGGCTGGAATGTGAGCGCGGCTTCTGCGTTGACTCCAAGTGCGTGGGCGTAGCCTGCGAGGCCGGCAAGGCCTGCCGCGCCGGTGATTGCGTCGGCGCTTGCGATGGCGTCACCTGTCCCACCAACCAAGAATGCCAGCTTGGTCACTGCGTCGACCTGTGCGCGGGCGTTACGTGCTTAGACAAGCAAGTCTGCGAAAACGGCCTGTGCATGTCCGAGTGCGGTTGTCGCGCCTGCGGCACCGGTAAAACTTGTGGCGCCGCTGGCAAATGCGTCGAGACGGGCTGCGAGGCGAAGACCTGCGCGGCCGGTCAAGTTTGCGCGGCCGGCGAATGCAAAGACCCTTGCGGGGGCGCGGTTTGCCCCGGCAAGGCTGCTTGCGTCGACGGTCAGTGTCAGGCGCCGTCAGCCGACATGGACCCGACCGGCAGCGGCGGCAGCGACGTCGGCGGCAGCATACAGGTCGAGTTCGGCGGTTCGCTTAGCTTCTCCGGCGGAGGATCCACGGGCAAGGGCAGCAACGGAGCGACGCGCCCCATTTTGAAGAGCGGTGAGACTGCGACGGGCTGCAACTGCAGGGTCGGCGGCAAGAAACCGTCGTCGGGCCTGGCCTGGTTGGCTACGGGCCTCGGGCTTATTGCGCTAGCTCGTCGCCGCAAGGCCGGCTGACGGCGCCGCGGACAGAAAGTTTGCATCGTGCGGCAACGCGGCGCGCACGCGCGGCGGGCGGTCGACGACACCTGCTGCGAAGCGACCACGACCCTGCTAGTCGTGGCGGTCATGAAAACCCTCACAGCGCAGCTTTGCTGCATGGCGTGTTGTGTCGTGTCGCTGCTGGGCTGTGAAGACGAAAAGCCGGCCAGCGCCGCCAAGGCCGTGCCTACCGCGCCCGCGCCGCTGCCGACGCCCAGCGCCGCGCCGGCGGCCGCGCCGAAAGCCGAAAAGGCGAACCAGCGCCCGAGCAAGGTCGATACGGAGCTTACCCCCGCGCGCCGCTCTGCCGTGGAAGCCAAGTACGCGGCAGCAAAAGGCTTCGTGGCCGCCGCCGATTTGCAAACAAAGCTCAAGGCCGACAAGAGCCTGAAGGACAAAAAGGCGGCGATGACGGCCTTCGACAAGGTGGCACGCGGCAAATGGGTGCTGTTCAGCGGGCCGCTCGTCAACGCCACCGACGACGGCTTCGACATGGGCTTCGAGTACACGCCGCAGTTGCCGAACGACCCGATGGGCATGAGTCGTCAGTTTTTCGAAGTGACGATGACAGAAGTCGAGGGCTACGCCAAAGACGACTTCAAGGGCGGCAACGTCGGCATCGTGCTGGTGAAGTACAACGGCGGCGCTAAGGCCAGCCCCGGCTACGAGCTCGTCGCGGCCGACGTTTGGAAGTAGCCGTGGGGCAGCCCAGCTGGGCTGCCTGCAAACTGGGCCTACCCCGACAAACCCGCAGCGGACCGCGGTCAGATACATCTGGACTGAAAAGCGGGTACGCTGCGGCATGAGCGTCGAGCGATTGCAGAGGAACGGCTTCGTCGTCGAACGGCATGGGGCCGCGTCCGCCACGTACTTCGTTTACGCGGGGCACATGCGGCGGGTCGAGCTGTTGCCCGCCCACAAAGTCTTGCACGTGCCGTACACTCGCTTGGACGACACGGAGCACGTCGACGACCTCGTCGAAGCCTTGTGGGAGCTCTCGCTGCCGGGCATCGTCGACAGCATCGAAGTCGCGTACAAAGAGGGCGATCCGAACGAGACGATGACGGTGCGCGAGCGCTAGCTTTCGGGCCACAAACGCGGATAGGTGGCCAGGCCGCGAGCGGTAGGGGGGTAACCTAGGATACGGAGAGACGAGCCGACCGAGCCAAGCGGGATGTGTCTCGGCGGCGTGCCGAGCGATCACCGGGTCATGCTAAACTGCGGCCATGCGCGGGCAGCTTGGCTTCGGTTTCACCGGTTTGGTACTCATTTTGGCGGCGTGTGGCGGGCGCGTCCTAGACGATGGGAGCTTTTCGAGCGGCGCCAGCACCGGTACGGGCGGCGGTTCCAACGGCGGCAGCTCGTCCAAGGGTGGCAGCTCGAGTCGGGGCGGAGCCGCCAGCGCGGGCGGCGGCAAAGCAGTGGGCGGAACCGTGGGCCAGGGCGGCAAGGCGGCGGGCGGCGGGTTTGGAAAAGCCGGCTCGTCGTCGAGCGGCGGCGCCTGCGCGTGTCCAATCGTTGAATGCGCACCCGGTTACGAGC
>JAYUYU010000609.1:0-4625 GCA_043752365.1 Myxococcales bacterium
GCCTGCTCAGACACCGTGACCGCGTTCGCACCAGCCCCACCGGGCTGAGCCGAGCGGTCCCAAGTCCAGGTCTGGCCGGTGCATGACGTGTCGCGAGCGCCACCGTTGCCACCCTTGCCGCCCGTCATGTCGACCGTCGACGGACTCGACGAGCATGAGTTGACGCCAGGTGGCCCGCCGCCGCTCACCTCGATGCTGCAGGCTGCGCCCGTCGCGACGCCGGCATTGCCGAGCGCACCGTTCATGGCGTCGCTGGCGGCGGTGGCGACTGCGTCTTCGCCGCTGGCGCCATCGGCACCGTTGGCGCCGTTTCCGGCTTGGATGTCGACGCCTTTGAGCAGCAGCTTTGCGGCTACGGCGTGCACACCGTAGCTCGACCGTCCGTCCAGCGTGCCTGCCTTTTGGCCTTCGGCCGTAGGTGCGGCGATGAGCAGGTTCTCGAGCGAGGCTTGCTCTGGAAGGTCGTGTGCCCAGACGGCCACGTACTCTTGCGACTCGGCGTCGAGCGCGCCCTGAATCACGACCTGGTGAGCCGCTTCGGTGCGCGCGCCGGTTTGCCATTCGCTGTCGAAGCCGCCCAGCACGTGAATGCCGGCTTTCAACACGACCACGCCCGCGTACGAGCCGGCCTGCACATAGACGTCGGCGCGTGACTCTTTGACGCCCTGCGCGACACCTTGCGAGATGCTCTTGCACGCGGCTTGCGGCGTAAGCCCGCAGTCGGCCGAGTCCATGCCGCTGGTCGCCACGTAGATGACTTCCGACACGCCGGGGCCTGAGCCTCCGTTCGCGTCGCCACCCGTGGGGTCCGTCCCGGCGCTACCGTTGGCCCCGCCGTTCTGACTGGTGCCGCCACCTACCGAGGCGTTGCCGCCGCCGCCGCTGTTGCTGCCAGCGCCTCCGGACTTGCCGGCCGAGCCCCCGCTACTGGAGCCGCTCGCGGCCGAACCACCGCCGGCTTGCCCGGACACGTCGTCGAACAGAGCGTCCCCGTTGCCACCGCACGCTACGGACAACACCGCGACACCCAAAAGCCCCAAGACCGATTTCATGGATCCATCGTTTTGAACAACGCTTCTCCCCCTGTCAAGGCGTGGCATCTTCTTGTTCTTGTTGGGTGCCGGGCTTGACCCCTTCAATTGGGGAAGGTTTGCTGAAAGGTGGCGCGCGGGAGCCGGAGTCCGTGTTTTCGGAACTTCCGGCCTACTCGAACGTCTGAGGTCGAGCCTACATGATCAAAACCTCGGGTTTGCCTGGGCGTGTGTCGCAATCTGCCCTGGTGCTGGTGCTGGCCTGCTGGGCGCTTCTTTCGGGCTGCCACAAGCCCGAAGAAAGGCTCGAACCACGTTCACTCACGTGGGCGGAGCTGCGAACGGTTAGGAGTGCGGTGTTGGTTACACCCCCGGGTGAAGGTGAACGGAATACCTACCCCAAGGAACGTTTGGCCGACGGGGCGAAGGTCCGAATCGAGGCGGGAGGCTTGGCCTGGCTTCGTCGCGATGGCGGCGCCACGTTTCTGGTGCGCGGCCCTGCTCGCCTCACGCTGCGTGCGCGCTCTATCGCGCTCGAAGAGGGCCGCGTTTTCGTCGACACGCCGAAGGGTTCGAGCAACGAGCTGTCGACACCGGCAGGCAAGCTGACTCTCGCAGCCGTGCGCGCCAGCATCAGCGTGCCCGCGCAAGGCGCGCCGAAGGCTTACGTGCTCGCTGGTGAAGTGCGCTCCGGCGAAAGCGGGCGGCGCGCGCGCGCTGGCGAGGAGCTCACCCTCGAGGGCGGCGGCAAGGTTCTGGTCGCGCCTGTGCTGGGTTGGGACGACTGGACGGGAGGCTTGGCGACGACCGATCGAGCGGCCGCGCCCGCGCCGTTCGGCGTCGGCACGGTGGGCGCCCGCAGCCCTGGCGCCCAAGGTGCGCCGCGCTTTCCGCTGTCGATTCAACGCATGGACGTGCGGGTCAGCATCGAAGGCGACTTTGCCCTGACCGAAGTCGACCAAGCGTTCTTCAATCCCAGCTCCGAAACGGTGGAAGGCATTTACGGCTTTCGTACGCCTGAGCGCGCCATTTTGCAGCGCTTTGGCGTCGATCGCGAGGGCGTGGTGGTGTGGGGCCGCGTGAAAGAAAAGGCCGCCGCAGCCGCGCAATACCAGGCCAACGTCTACCAAGGCAGCACTGAAGATCCGGCGCTGCTCGAGTGGGATGCGCCGGGCGTTTACCGGGCGCGCCTGTATCCGATTGGCCCCGGCGAGACGCGCCGGGTGGTGGTGCGCTACGCCGAATGGCTCGATCGCACGGGTGAAAATGGCCGCCGACGCTTGTACGTGTACCCCATGGCCGCCGACGGCGCCGAAGACAGCTTGCCGCACGTCGAAGAGCTGAAAGTGACGTTCGAGCTTGCGAAAGCCGGAGCGCGCGAGGTTCGAGTCGGCATGGCGGGCGTCCGCCTTGGCGATTCGCTGGTCGTGCGAGCGCACGATTTCGTGCCCCGCGCCGACCTGTCGCTCGAGCTGCTGGACGATGGGTTGACCGAACAGCGCGCGTACCGCGCCGAGCACTCGGTAGATCTGGAGGCGCTGGCGCCTTCCGAACGCAACACCGCGGTCACCAAAGCCGCCAGCGAGGCCGACTACCTGCTCGTGCCAGTGCGTCCAAGCGTCGCCAAACTACCGACAGGCGGGCTCGATCTGGCGATCGTGATCGACGCCTCGGCGGCCACCGAGCCTTCGACCTTGTCCATCGCGCGCGCCGCTACTTCGGCGTTGTTGTCGCACCTGGGCGAGCAAGATCGAGCGGTAGTGCTGGCCGGCGATGACGGCCTGCGGCCGATCGTGCCCGGCCTCGACAAGCTTTCGAAGGTCGATCTAGCGACGCGGCTCAAAGTGCAAGACGCCCTCTCCGACGTCGCGCGCGGCGGGGCGACCGACTTGGGCGCGATGTTGTCAGCCGCGGCTCGCCTGCTCGAGCCGTCACGTCGGTCGGCCGTGATCTACATCGGTGACGCGGCGCCCACCGTCGGCGAGCTGACGTTAGCTTCGCTGCGTGAACGCTTGGGAAAGCTGCCGGCGCCCGTGCGCGTGTTCGGGCTGGGCGTGGGCGATAGCGCTCGGCTCGACATTTTGGCCGGTTTGGCGCAGGGCGCGTTCGCCGAGCGCATAACGGACGGTTACCAGGCGGCGCGCGCCGCTCTGCGGGTGTTGGAAGAGACCGAGCGCCCGGTGTGGCTCGGCACCAAGGTCGACCTCGGACCCAGCGTGGAGCGAGCCTTCCCGCGCCAAGCCAGCGCGCTGGTGTCGGGCGAAACTTTGTGGGTCGTGGGGCGGCTGGCACGAGGCAAGGAGCCGGAGCGCCTAAAGACCTCGGGGCCCGCCGGGCAAAGCGAGGTCGCGCTCAAGGTCGAACGTTTCGACGAGCGCGGGGATCTCGGTCGCCGCTGGGCCGAGGCGCGCCTGGCGCAAATGCTGGAAGACGGCGAAGGGCGCGCGGCGCTGGTCGATCTGGGCATGAAGAACGGCGTCATCACACCGGTCACGTCGTTCTACGTGCCGACGAAGAACGAGATGAAGCCGGACGAGCGCGCCGAGCTCGAAGCGCGCCGCGACGTCGTCACGCGCGCGGCGCTCGGGCGGCGGTCAGCAGACCAAGACGCGCAGTCTTCGCCGAGCGTGCTCTCGCAGACGCTGGAGCTTGGGGCGAAGGCCGAACAGGCTCCCGCCGACAGTAAGGAAGGCGGCACGGGCACGCGCGCCAAAGGCGAAGAAAGCAGCATGGGCGCACCGGCGCCGGAAATGGCGGCCCAAAAGCGCTACGCCGCCGCTGCCCCTGAGCCCGTGGCGACCGCTACGGCTGGCGCCCCGGCGCCGGCTGCCAGTGCTGCGGCTTCTCCCCCACCCGCGCCTGGCGAAAAAATCTCAGACGGGGAGGCTCAGCACGTTGCTCGCCAAGCCGCGCTACGCGAGGCAGTCGAGTTCGGTTCGATCGGCCAGCTCAACAGTGGAGCCGCCACTGATTCACTCGCCGACAGCAGCGCGAGCAAAGACAAGCCTGCCGCCGTAGCGCGTGGGGGTCGTGACACAGCGCGCGGCAATGATGAAAGTTCTGCGCGCGGCAACATGTGGGGCGACGAAATAGGTGACGCCTCGGGCGGCGGGGGGCTCGGTCTGACCGGGGTGGGCGACGGCGGCGGTGGTCGGGCTGACGGGGTGGGGCTCGGTTCAATCGGCGCGATTGGTCATGGTGCCGGTACCGGCACCGGCCAAGGCTTCGGCGCCGGTGCTGGCCGGCTCGGCGGCAGTCACGCGACGTCCACACCCAAGGTTCGTATGGGCACCACGACGGTCGCAGGCAGGCTGCCCCCCGAGGTGGTGCAGCGCATCGTGCGCCAACAATTCGGGCGTTTTCGGCTGTGTTACGAGCAAGGACTTGAACGCAATCCGAGCCTGGCCGGCAAGGTTGGCGCGCGTTTCGTGATCGGCCGCGAGGGCAACGTCTCCAACGTCTCGAACGGCGGCTCTGACCTACCGGACGCCGGCGTAATCAGCTGCGTGCTGAGCGCTTTTCAGGGGTTGAGCTTTCCAGTGCCCGAGTCCGGCATCGTCACGGTCGTCTACCCGATCAGTTTCGAGTCGGATG
>JAYUYU010000610.1:0-11316 GCA_043752365.1 Myxococcales bacterium
TGTTCGAAGCAAGATCTTCCGCCGCAAGCCCAAGCAGCTGTGCAGTTGCTTCGCGATGCGGCGCCGCCGCCCAATCTGCTGTTTGGCAACGACATCAACCTGCTTCTGAACGGTAGCAGTTGGACTGATCCCCTGCTTCCTGCCTCGCCGGCGTGCCCCGAGTGCGGGGGCTCGGTGCGGCAGAGGCTCGGCGCTTTCAATTCCATTGTTCCGCTCAGCGGCGGGCAGGACGTCCAGAGCTTTTACGACCTGACCACCCAGGACTTCACCAAGGCACGCGACTACTTGCGGCAGGAATACACGACGTTCGGCCGATCCCGCTTTGCGCGAGGACCCAAATTCCCGGCAACCGGAACGGGTTTTGCGCGTTATGGCGGAACGGGCGGTGGAGGCGTTTCCCCGCTTCCAGCCGGCGGATGGGCAGCTCGGGCGCGCTACAACACGATCTGGCCGAGCAAGTGGTACGACCCCAACACCGGCGTCTACTTGCTGGGGCCACGCGGTTCGGACCCGGGCTACTACATCTCGCCGAGCTTCGATTGGGCGCCGCTCGAGACGATGATCGCGGGCACCTACCACGCCTTTCGCGACGTGTTGAAGTCCACTGATCACTTCAGCACGACTGCCGGCGCGACGGTACCGAACGCCTTCTCGAACGAGGTCCACGGCATCCTCGCGTCTGTCATGACGGCCGGAGAGTACAAGGGCACGCTGGAGCTCTATGGCACGGCTACAACCCTTCGCGGCTATGGGCACGGCTACAAGGCGGCGGACAAGATCCGAGTCATGGTGGGGGAAGAGGGCCTTCGGTGCGCGGTGGAGCGAACCATCGAGGGTGCAGCTTGCGAGGATCCAACGACCCTGACCGCCGGAGCGCACTACAACTGCCCACTATGGTACCCAGGCTGTAGCGCAGCAACACCAATGCCCGCGGAGTGCCTGGCCAACCCTGGCACCTTTTCTTGCCTCACCGCGCAGGTCGTCACCGGAGAAGACACCACCACGACCTACTACGGCACCCAGGGTTACGCCGGCAATGCCACCGGAAGAACCGGGATATTGACGAACCAGTTGACCAGCGACAAGACGCGCCTCTACTTCGTCAAGCTCAAGGACCCCCTGTTGCCCGAAAAGCCCGGTAACTACGAGCTATTGGGAGGCACCACCTTCGCGCTCGGCCAGTGGATGACGGTGCCCGTCATTCCGTTGCTCAACGAGCGCGTGGATCAGATTCTGGCGCCCAACCGAAAGAACTGCGCGATCCCCAACGTCTCCTGCATGGGCACGACGTTCGATGCACGCCTGCCTCTCGAGGACGAGCTGACCGGGGACGGTGACAAGGTCGAAAACTCCTGGCAGCATTACCTCGGCCTGGCCAAGCAAGCTGCCGCCGAAAGCGACCTCTTAGGTCGAGAGTTCAGAGACGCAAAGCTGAACAAGCTCCAAGGCGAAGCCGCCAAAGCGCAACGACTCGAAGAGCAACGCCAGGCAGCCGAGACAGCCATTGAGGAAGTGCAGGCGATGTGCGGCACCGCCATCGACAGTCGCAAACTCCTTGACTACTTCTCAGGGAACGATAGTACGAACCTGGATGGGGTGCTTCAGGTGGGCACTTGCTCGCCAACTATGGCGTGTGCCGTCGCCGGTTCGATTTGCATGGGGGGCCGCTGCGTAAAGGACCCTGCCAAGTTGACGGCGGACCCCCTCTTTGCGGGTGATCCGGACGCGAAGCGGCTTGAGGAGTGTCTCAACCCTGCCGTGGAACAATTTTCCTCGCTGGGCAGTGAGGAAATCTGCGTCTACACGTCCACGAGCCGGCCCGGCGAAGCCTGCCCTACGAGCGGCCCCGGAGCACTTCCAACGGGCACCCAATGCCCGGCTCCGGTCGGTTCGTGCTCGCCTCCCTCCGGATTCGTGTCGACTTTGGCCAAGCCGCTCAGCTACTTCGTAAATAAGAAGCCGCTCGTCCAAACATTCAACGCCTGCGTGGCTCTTCGGAAGGCGCGATTTCGGCGCACTAGCGCGCTCTACGAGGCGGATGGCAAGACGCCCACGCCGTACGCTGATGTGAGTGGCGCGGAAGTTTTCAAGGCAGGCCACTTCAGCGACACGGTCGGTAGGCTAGGGTTCGTGTCGAAGTACGGTAGCTACTTCGATATCATTGAGCAGGGCACGCCGCGCTGGAGCTCCGGCAGCCTTCTGAAGGGGTCGGTTTCCGGCGGCTGGCCGCACGGGCCGATCAGTGAATGCACCGCGGACCAGACGGGGTTGTTCTGCACGACGTTTCCGCCTGTGACGGTCGCGCCCTGGACCGGCGTTTCGAGCATGCACACACGCGTGCTCGGCGCCGTGGCCGCCGCCGCTGCCATCCGTTCCGCGACGAATCCGTCACAGAAAGGCATGGACATCACGTACCCGAGTGTCGCCAACTGGACAGTTGGAAAGGCTACGATCGGGATGGTCAGGCAGGGTACGACACCGGTCAGCATCGCCACACGGCCCGTCAACCCGGCGACTCGCGGGACCCGAACTACCTACACGTGGATTCAGCCTACCGGCGATGGCGAGCGGTTGCCCTGGATCGGTCCGGACGGCGCAACCTATGCTAGCTCCAGCGCGCTCCACTTCTTCGGCCCTTTCGATGGGAACGTGCAACACCCCGCCGAGTTCGCGCCCGTCCTAAATCCCCCCCAGCACACGATCGAGAAGGTGATTTATGAACCCTCCATAATCATCATACGGGAGCCATACGGTGCAAAGCCCGACGCCAACTGGGGAAGGCCCGATGGCTTCGACCGGGTCCTGGCGACCATCAGCGGTGGCATGACGGAGGCCCAGACCGGCAGGGCCGTCGGATTCAACGCGCGACAGACCGGCAACCTGTATGCCCTCCTAAAGCAGCCGGCGCAGCCCATCGGGTATGACTTCGACGCGACCGCCCTGCTCGATGGCTACGAGCTGCTGTGTGAGCTGGATCGCCTGCAGCAGAGCGGCAACTTTAAACCCACGATCCCTGCGTCGGGTCCCGCCGATGCAGCTCAGATGGGGGCGTACCTCCAGGATCTGGCGGATCAAATCGAAACGTCGTCGGCTTTGGTGACCTTCGCGAACATCCCTACGATCGCGTTCGACGCGCTCAAAGCGAATGGCTCCACCGGCTCGCTCTCGAACGTCAGCGGTGAGATGCGTCAGGCCATCGAAGGGGTTCGTGCCTCGTTCGTGACGATTCAGTCGGCTCTGCCGGTCATGGGTGCTCAGCTACGACTGATGGGTGCCGCCAATGAGCAGCTCGAAGCGGAGCTCGACCTGGCAAATGCAACCAAGAGCCTGCAGCACCTCGAGGCCCAGATCGCGATGGCCGACATGGCGATCAACTGCGCGACCGCAGTCATGGGTGCGATCAGCCCATGGGCGGCCGTCGGGGCGGCGGCCCGAGCCTGCGGCTCGTTGGCCAACCACGTAGCGCACTCTGCGCAGAAGGCCGACCTTCAGGACAGGATCGCGGACAACACGGGCAAGATAGCCAGGGCCCAGTTCAGCGAGAAGATGACGCAGCTCGCATTGACCATGCAGACCACGGCACTCGGGCTCGAGGACTCGATCGAGACGGTGCGCGCCAATATCGCGGTCATCGATAGCCTGCGAAAGAGAGCGAGTCTGGCCTTGGCCAAGGCAGTGTACCTTGCGTCCTACCAGAACGAGCAGCAGGCAGTTTACGACCAGTCGGTGGGTGCGCTCACTGATTTGCAGCAGAAGCGCTACATCGAGGCACTGAAGAATGCCAAGCTGATGAGCTTCTTCGCGCGGCGCGCAATCGAGCAGCGGCTTGGCGTGAACCTGACCGACATGCGCGACGCCTTGCCGCTGGTCGCGGCACCCCAGACCTGGGAGGGCGAGGCGTGCTCGATGGGCGGTATCGACGGCCTGAGCGACAAGTCCGCTACTCCCAGCTCTCCAGGGCAGCCCGCAGACTGGATCGCGGTCTACGGCCAGGGCTTCATTGGGGAGTACGTCAACAAGCTCGAAAGAACGGTCGAAAGTTATCGCCTTGCGCACAATTTCCACGAAGGCAACGACGTGGCCGTTATCTCGTTGCGTGACGATGTGTTCGACATCCGTACGAAGTGCGAGAAACCCAGCAAGAATCTCTTTCGCTCTGCGGCAGACATGACGAACGCGGCAGCCTGGGGCGCGCAAAAGTGCAACGCGGTCACGATCAATGGCGTGAGCGAGCCCGCGGCGAACTGCATCCAGGCCGTACCCTGTCTCGAGTCGTGCGAGCACAACCTCGCGGTTCCGCCCGGCGGCCTGCTCCGGGTACCGGACTTGGCAGTGAAGGGCCTGCGCAGCGCACAGGATGGCGCGCTGGGGCATTTCATTCGCTTCGGCGACGGCCAGACTTGCTCGGTCGCCGGCTATCCTTGCGGTTGGAAGGCAGCCACGACCGCGGGCGCATGGCCATCGACAGCGTCCGCGCTGAGCCAAATCCTCACGCTGCAAGCCGGCAAGTACCGCATCAGTTGGTACACGAAGGATTCGACAGCACCGGCGGTGTCGGCAGCCAAGGTCGGCTTTATTGCTCTGCGCCCGGTCGCCGATGCGTTGGGCTACGTGGCTCCGCAGCCAGCCGTACCGACCAACTTCGTGGCTCCCTTCACCGATCAGGGAGCGGGGTTGAATTGGAAGCGCGTCAGCGCTGAGTTCACCATCACCACCGCCGGCGACTACGAGGTCGGTTTCGGTGCGAATGTTACCACCCGGCCGACGGACGCCACCCAGGTGACGGTCGGTGGACCGATGCTCGAGCTCATCCCGTCGAGCGGGCCGGGCGTGTTCAACCGCTCGTTTCAGGCCACCGACGGTGAAGGCATGACCTCGTGGAACGATTGCGAGGACAAAGGCGGACTCAAGTTCCGTAACGACACCTGGCGCCGGCAGTGCGTGCACCTGTGCGACGAGGGCTTTACCGGCAACTGCACGACCGGGCCCGAGTACTGCTACCGGGAGTTCACGTTCGGCGTCGCGCAACCCTGGGTGGCGAGTGGCAAGCTCTTCAAGTACAGCGGCTTCGCACGCGGTAACTTCAACTACCGCATCGACTCGCTGGCGTTGAACTTCGTCGGCAGCCAAACGCGCGATTGCTCGGATACGAACTTGCCGAGCACCTGCTACAACGCCGGGTTCGTGCCGTACTCGATCCAGCACAACGGGCCCTTCTACACGCGCAATCATGCGGGGGCCGATGTGCAAGCCATGCTGTTCGATGGCCGCATCGAGCACGCGCGCGGCCTGGCGCTCGAGCGCTACGTCACCAATCCCATCGCCTCTACGGATCGCGAGCTCTTGACCGACTACATGCGCAGCGAGTTTGCCGGTCGTCCCTTGGACGGGTCCTTCACGGTGAAACTGTGGGAGGAGCCGGGCGTGAACCTCGACGGCGTCGAGGATGTGCAGCTGGTCCTCAACTACCGCTACTGGACGGCGAACGACTGACGGTGGCACACGGGCCGGCAGAGCGAGCGTTAGCTCATCGACTTGGGTCGGGGCTGGCGCTCGCCTGGCTGGTCGCTGCGGTGGCGGTGGGGTGTGGAGATGACGGTAAGAAGAAGCCGCCGCCGACCACAGCTTTGATTTGCGAGTCCGACCAGGATTGCGACGGCGGGCGCTGCGACCCGTTTGTGGGCTGCGCGGAGTGTTTGTTCGATGCCCACTGCGGGGATGGCTCGCGCTGTGTCGAGCGAACGTGCCACGAGATTGTGGCCTGCTCCGATGACGACGCTTGTAAGGGTGGAAGCTGCGACGTTGAGGCGGGGCACTGTATCGAGTGCGCCGTCGACCGCGACTGCGGGGACTCGGAGCGATGCAGCGACGGCTTTTGCATCGTCTACGCCGCCTGTGAGGCGACCAGCGACTGTGACGCCGGTAGGTTGTGCGACACGGACCAGGGTGCCTGCGTCGGCTGTCTGGGCGACAACAACTGCGGGGTGGGAGCGGCGTGCAGCGACGGAACCTGCGTGGGGCGTTGCAGGAAGAACGAGGATTGCCCGGCGGTCTACCATTGCTCGAAGAATGACCTTTGTGCGTTTGATGTTTGTGAGGCGGATAGGGCTAGCTGCTTCGGGGCCGGCAACGCGAGCCTGCTCTGCACGCCAGACGGCGATGCCTTCGATCTGCTCCCCTGCGAATCGAACGAGAGCTGCGTCGTCACCGGCGGCGAGGCGGAGTGTCAGGCACGGGCCTGCACGCCAGGCGAGTGGGCCTGCGATGAGGCTTACCTGCACGCCGAGCTCTGCGCGTCCGACGGGCGTGGGGTGGTGCAGTCAGTGGACTGCACCAAAGACGGCCAGGTCTGCGACGGGGGCGAGTGCGTGGCTCAGATTTGCGAGCCCGAGTCGGTGCGCTGTGACGGAGCTGCGATCGCATCGTGCAGTTTTTCGGGTACGACTGAGCAGCTCCGGTCCTGCGGCGAGAATGAGCGCTGCGACACGCTAACCGTGACCTGCGTGGGGCGGGCCTGTGAAGCGGACAGCGGGGGCTGTCTGGCAGAAACCCTCGCGACTTGCAATGAAGAGGGCAGCGCCTTCGAGGCTACTGGCCGGGACTGCGCCGACTCTGGCCTGGCCTGCTGGGAGGGCGGTTGCCACGAGATAGTGTGCGACGGCGGCGCGCAGTGCGTAAACGGCGACTCCTACAGTTGCAGCGCGAACCGCACGCAATTCGAGCTCACGCAAGCATGCGACTCCGCGAGCGGGCAATTCTGCAACGCGGAAACGGGGCAGTGCCAGCCGTTCGTGTGCGAGCCTGGACAGCCGACCTGCAACGGGGACCTTTCCACGAGCTGCGCTGACGACGGCTCCCACGCACTAGATGTTGGGGTCGACTGCGCCGCGACGGGCAAACGCTGCTGGGCCGCGGAGTGCTTGCTGCCCATTTGCGAAGATGGCACTTACCAGTGCAGCGACAGCACAGTGCAACGTTGCGTCCAGAAGGGCACCGCGCTCGAGACTGTCCAGGAGTGCGCTGAGGGCACGGTGTGCGACCTGGAGTTTGGTACCTGCCGCGTACAAAAGTGCATCGCGGATGGCCCGGCTTGCGACGGCAACGTCGCCACGACCTGCGATTCGCTCGGCCTCGGCTATACCGGCGCCACCGAAGACTGCAGCGCCGACCGCAAGGTGTGCGTGGCCGGCGCGTGCGTGCCGATAGTCTGCGACCCTAAGGCCCAATATTGCCAGGACAACCAGCTCCGCAAGTGCGGCCCCAACGGCGGCTCCTTCAAGCTAATCGACGATTGCTTGCTGTCCGAGCACTGCCTGCCCGAGCTCGACCAATGCGCCCCGGACGTGTGTGTGGCGGGCGCCCCGGTCTGCAAAGGGCAGGTGCTAGGCACTTGCGCAGCCGACGGCTCGGGGCCGGTGGCGGGCGGCACCGACTGCACCGACTCGAACCGGGTGTGCGATCGCGGTGCGTGCCGCGACCTCATTTGCACTCCCAGCGGCCGCTTCTGCGATTCCGGTGACGTGGCGCTGTGCAATACGGCCGGGACCGCCCTCGCCCCCTACCAGAGCTGCGCCGCGCTGGAGCACTGCCAGGCTGCGGAACCTGCGGCCGCGCTATGCAGCGCCGACATCTGCCTGCAGGCGGACAACGGCTGCTCGGAGGAGCACCTCGCGGAATGCAACGTCGACGGCTCCGCATTTTCGAGTGTCGGCGCCGACTGCAGCGCCTCGAATCAGGTGTGCGACCTTAGCGGCAGCTGCCAGGCGCAAGCCCTCGACAGCTTCGGGAGCGCGGGTGCCGCGATCCCGTTCGCCGGTGATGCCATCCACTTCGGACTCGTCCACGTCACCACGCCGCGTGCCGCGGTGAAGCTAGATGCGGGCATTCAGCCGACGAGCGGACCCATCACCTGGCTCGTATATAAATCCAACACCAAATTCGGCAGCTACTCGCTGATCGATCAGATCCCCGGGTCGGCGACGGCGACGGGCGGCTACATCACGACCGGCAAGATCGACCAGGCGCTGGTCGACGAGGCCTACTACCTCTTTGGCGTCGTGGTCACCGGCGCGCACAGCGTCACGGTGCTCGAGAATGGGTCACCCTCCCCTGCTAGCTTCGGCGTGATGCTGGGCGGCTTTACCGACGTGGCAGGCCCCCCCCCCACCATCAACAGCATGTTGAGCGTGGGGCCCGGTACCCTGGGCGACGATGTCGCGCTGAGAATTCACTCGGTCTTGCCGTAGCGCTCTCTCGAACCTCATCCCGCTAAGTGACGCCGTTCACGGCCCCGTAGCGTCGTAGCGTCGCCCGTCGCCGCGCGGAGGTCCGTCGGAGACTTGCCGCGGGCTTCGACGTTGGACGCTTGCGTGAGGATGTCGGGGTTGACGACGACCTCGTTCTCTTGGCCTCTTGGCCGGTCACGGAACCGTGGCAGCCGCCGCAGAGACCGTCGAACAGCTCTCGGCGGAAGCCTTAAACTGACGTCATAAAGATTTGGCGAGAAAACCGCACTGAGGTAGCAATCCGCGACCGAAACCGTCGCAATCCTGAGGGGTAAGCAGCTCCGTCAAACGACCTAACGCCGTCGCAAGCTTGTTGAGGCAGCGCAGCTCGGCGCTGCGATGGACACGGATGGACACGGATGGACACGGTTCAGTGGTGGGTCAGAAGATGTCCTAGAGACCACTCTCGTCGCGCTCTGCGCCGCGCATCCGCTCATCAAGTCGACCACTTTGGTGCGGTCGCGCACGGCCTCGAGCAGGGCGCCGAGGCACAGGTTTTTGAGCCGTCGGAGCACGCCTTCGGACGAGCGCACGATGAGCGCGAGCGCGTCGTCGGTGAAGGTGTTGTGCGCGAGCGCGACCTTGTCGAGCTCGCCACGGACGAAGTCCGCCAGCGTGTCAGGGGCGAGTTTCTGGAGCAAGACCGAGTAGGTGACGCGGCTCTTGATGTCTTCGTTGACGGTCAGGGCCAGTCGGCTCAGAAGCTCGGGCTGCGCCACCAGCACGAGACAGTGGTTCTTGGGAAAATCCTCGAAGAGCAGGCGAATTCGTCGAAGCGCGGTCACGTCCATCAAGTGAGCGTCGTCGATGATGATGATGGGCGCCAGCATCTTGCTGGCCGCGTTGAGGCGCCTGGCTTCTTCGACGAGCCGGCGTTCGCAGCGGACGTCGACGCCGTCGGTTTCGATCTGAAAGGCCTCGCACAGGATGCGCAGCGTGCTGTGGTAGGTGTGCAGCGTGCGGTTGACGACGGGCGTAATCAGTCGCTTGGGGTCGTGCTGGCAGAGCGCCTGCTTGATGACGCTCTTTCCCGTCCCCGGTTCGCCCACGATGACGCAGAGCCCGCCCTGCTGGCAGTGCACGCGCAGCGTGTCGAGCACCTCCTGCTGGTGCGGCAATAGGCTCAAATTTTCTGACGAAAATGGGTCCTTTGCCAGGCCGAAGTGGGGGCGGATCATGACAGCGCCTGGCCCTTCTGCGAAGGCTTTCGGTCATTGGTAACGAAGTCGACGGGGCGCGCCTCTCCCATCCGTTCGCCCTTGTAGTACACGATGGCGCGGTCGAAATTCAAGCGATCGAAGCGGATTTGCACCTTACGACTTCTGAGGTCGCGCGGCGCTTCGAAGCGGGTGTTCTTGAGTGAAAAGGTGTTGTCGGCCAGCACGCTCCTGTCCTGCTCGACGAAGAACAGCTCGTCGTTCACGTCGCCCGGAGACAGAAACCGGATGCGTGCAAGGTCGAGACCGAAACGGTCGATGGGCTTCAAGCCGAGCGAGCTGTGCTCGCGCTGGTGGTATTCGTCCTCCAGCCAAGAAGTGAAGGCGCGATTGAGCGCATCGAGGCTGGACAGGTCGAGCTGGCGAGTCAGGAAGCTCTCGCGGACCATTCTGAAAAATCTCTCGATTTTTCCCTTCGCCGCCCGTCGCGCACCGGCGTGTGGCACAGGATGGTGCCGAGTCGCTGGCAGACCTGCGTGATTTCGAGCGACGAATAGTTGCTGCCGTTATCGACGTAGAGACACTCGCAAACGCCGCGCTTGTACAGGGCGGTCTTGAAGGACTTGAGTAGGGCCTCGGTGTTGTCGAAAGTGAAGAATTCGCCGTGGCAGACGACTCGGCTGGCATCGTCGATGAAAGCGATGAGCTTGCTCTGCACCTTGCCGACGCCGTGCGACACATAGGGACCAAACAGGCTTGCCAGAGCTCGTTGGCGTGAGCCTTGGCGAAAGCCAGACGGCGCGTGCTCTCGACCTCCGCTTCGGGCTTGAGTAGCTCGTGTTGCTTGACCACGCGCCGGAAGGTGTTGGGGGCGATGCGCTCGCGCTGGAGCAGGCCCTTTTCGATGCAGGCGCGGTAGAAGGCGGTCACGTTGTGGGCGCCACGAAAGTGGCCGCGCACCTCCTGCCGCGAAGCAATAGGTCGGACCCGCTTCCGATCCTGATTGCCGTTTGGTGTTGTCGGGCTCCCGCGCCGCGCGGCGCTCGGCGCGCTACGACCCGACTGCGGTCGCGACCATGAGCGGGGCAGCGCCCGGCTACCGCACCAGCAGCCCTTGCTGGACGACGTTTTGCAGCGCCGCAAATGGGTCGGCATCGCTCTCGCCCACGACCAGGCGCAGGTGCAGCACCAACTGCGCGAGCGGCTCGCGCGCCGGGCTGTCTGGTGGCGGCCCCTGGCGGCACAGCCGACCGCGCAGCGCGCTCTGCGCCTCATGCTGCCGCCGCCACAGCCGGTACCCGCTCGACAGCGACAGCGCTCCCTGCGCCTCGTGGAGCCACGCCGCTCGGCGCGTGAGGCCGCTCAGCACCGCCGTCGACCTGCGAGGTCAGTTCGGTCGAGAAATCGCGAGAGCTACGACTGAAGGGCGGCCCCTAACATCGAACCCCAAAATTCTCGCCTCTGTCTCGTCCTCCCTGTGAAAAAATCTCGAGCCGGTCGTGGTGACCTAGAGTCGCTACAGAGGCTTCTGCGAGTTGAGCTGCACCTTGGCAGCCCCTCAGCTAGCCAATGTCGAGGCTGATGGCGTCGCCGTTGACGTCGACCTTTACGGTGCCGCCGGCGGGGAGCTTGGCGGACAAAAGCGCGTGGGCCAGCGGGTCCTGCAGCTCCTTGAGGAGCGTGCGCTTGAGGGGGCGAGCGCCGAGCGCGGGCTCGTAGCTAAGGTCGACGAGGCGCAATTTAGCGGCTTCGGAGACCTCGAGCGTCAACTTGCGGGGCGCCAGCAGACGCGACAGCTCTTTCAAGCGAATGTCGACGATACGCCGCAAATCTTGCTTGCTGAGCGGGCGGAACACCACCACGTCGTCGAGCCG
>JAYUYU010000611.1:0-4618 GCA_043752365.1 Myxococcales bacterium
TTGGAGGTGGAGGAGGGCGAAAAAACCATTCGCCTCGTGCAGTCGATGGCCATCATCGAATACCTCGATGAGCGCTTCCCCGCCCCGGCGCTGCTGCCGACTTCAGCGCACGGGCGCGCGCAGGTCCGCGCCTTGGCCGAGTTGGTAAATTCAGGCATTCAGCCGCTGCAGAACAGCAGCACCTTCGCAGAGCTAAAAAAGCACGGGGTAGCAAGCGAGCCGTGGGCGCGCACCTTCATAGAGACGGGGCTCACCTCATTGGAGCGTCTGGCGGCGCCCACCGCGGGCGCCTTTCTGTTCGGCGACAGCGTCGGCCTCGCCGACATCTACCTGGTGCCGCAGCTCTACAACGCGCGCCGTTTCGGGGTTCAGCTGGAGGCCTTTCCGACGCTGGTGCGCGCCGAGGCCAGTGCCCACGCCTTGCCGGCGTTCCGCGCGGCTGCTCCCGAGGCGCAGCCGGACGCCGAACCCACGTAAAAACCCGCGTCAGAATTCTGACCATTCGTCAGAATTTTGACGTGCAAGACGTAGCTAAAGATCGCTAGCGCGCGAGCCGTTGGCCCGTTGAGCGGTGTTACCGGTTGGGAATGCCGGCAGACGCCAAAACGAGCGACGGACGAAAGGGCCACGCATGTCGACTTTGATCAAACTCCGCCGGCAACCGCGCGCCGAGGTGACGCCGAAAGCGAGCCTCAGAATCCTGTTGATCTCGCCCAGCTACGCGCCGAGCCGCAACACGATGTACTTCCCGATTGGGCTCTCCTACGTCGCCGCCTACATTCGCAAGTTCGGCTACGAGGTCGTGCCGCTGAACATGAACCATTGGGACGCCGAGGAGCGCTACGCGCAGCTCGACAAGATCCTACGCGAAGAACGCATCGACATCGTCGGCATCACCGGGATCACGATCGCGTTCAACGAAATCGAACGCATCATCCAGTTCGTGCGCCCCCGCTCCAAGGCGCAAATCGTGCTCGGCGGTGGCATCACCTCGTGTGAAAGCGAGCTAGTGCTCAACACGCTCAAGCCCGACTACATGGTCGTCAGCGAAGGCGAGCTAATCTTTCACAACCTGTTGAAGGCGCTGGAAACGGGCAGTGACCCCGGCGAGGTTCGCGGCATTTGGTACTTCAAGGACGGCAAGCCGTGCTCGAGCGGTGAAGGCGACGGCATCGGTAACCTGGACGACCTGCCACTGCCGGATCTCGACCTCTTCGGCATGGAAGAGCACCTCGCCATTCAATCCGAGCAGCAGTTTTCCTACCACGAGTCGCACCTCGTCGGCTCCAAGATGCTGCCGATCACGGCCAGTCGCTCGTGCCCTTTCCGCTGCACTTTTTGTTACCACGCGGGCATGGGCAAGTACCGCCGCCACTCGATAGCCGCCACGGTGGAGCACATCAAGGCCTGCATCGCGAAGTTCAACGTGCGCTACTTCATGATTTACGATGAGCTCTTCTCGGCCAACAAGCAGCGACTCATCGAGTTCTGCGAGCTGGTGAAGGATTTGAACATTCGCTGGTACTGCCAGCTGCGCGTCGACCAAATGGATCAGACGCTGCTGCACCGCATGAAGGCGGCCGGCTGCCACTACATTTCCTACGGCTTCGAGAGCGGCAGCGACACCGTGCTCGAAAGCATGCAGAAGAAGATCACCGCCGCCCAGATTGCCAATGCCGTGCGCATGACGCGCGAAGCGCGCATTGGCATTCAAGCCAATTTCCTGTTTGGTGATCTGGTCGAAACGGAAGTCACGCTGCAAGAAACGCTGGAATTCCAACAAGCCAACGAGCTGTACTTCGTCGACTGGTCCGCAGTCATTCCCTACCCGGGCACGCAACTTTTCGATCGCGCCGTGCAGCGCAACCAAATTCCGGATCGTGAGCTGTTCATCCGATCCATGGGCAACGTATCCCAGTACCTGTGGAAGCACATGATCAACCTCACGGACCTCAGCGACGTCCGCTTCCGTGACCTGTACGTCGAGCTTCGGGAGCTCAACGACCAAAATCACCGCAAGGTGCGCACGATCGTCGAAGGGGGCACCCCCATCGGCCCGACGCGCTCGGCCATCACCTTCCGTTGCCCGACGTGTGACCACCAAGACACGGACGCTTCGATTCCCTACCCGCCCGAGTGCGCGCAGGCCGGCGCTCCGAACATCAAGGGCCCAATTGGCGTCGCCGGCATGAACATCGTGTGCCCCGAGTGCATGCGTAAGCACCACCTGGTCGCCCGAGACATTCCTCACGTTGCGCAAATTTACGCCGAGTTTCAGCGCAGCCTCGACGCCTTGAAAGCGAGCCAAAAAGCGGTCGTGGTGTTACCGGCAGTGGATCGCTTCTACGGCGTCGTCTTCGAGGACGTCGATCTCACGGGGCTGAACGTCGCAGGCGTCCTGGATACCCGCGAGCACCGCATTGGCGTGTCGTTCTTGGGCCACACCACCGTGCGGCTCGACCAGGAAAGCGCCGCCGCAGAAGTCGGTCGCGTAGCGATCGTGCTGCCCTGGGTCGAGTACGATACGGCCGTCGCCACGCTGCTAGCAGCCGGCTTTCAGCGCGAAGACATCGTCTGCTGGAACGAGTACTTCGCCCGCGCCATGCTGGGCGACGACGCAGGCAAACCGCAAAAGCCCATCACGGAGCCGCGCGTCGGCTTCGGAGCGCCGCTGCCGGAGACCTTCACGCCCAGCAAGGCTTGGCCGCGCACCGAGTCCAACGAAGCGGCCCTCGTCCGCTCGAGCTAAAGCCGTGTTCTCGCTCAACGGCAAAGTCGCCGTCGTAACTGGCGGAGCCGGGCTCCTGGGCAGCGCGATCGCCAAAGGTATCGCGCTGCAGGGCGGGCGCGTGGTCATCGCTTCTCGACACCCCGCGAAGCACGAGGTCATTCGCCGGGAGCTTGGCAGTCTGGGCCACGAAAGCCTGTCGGTGCCGCTCGACATCGCCGACCCGGAATCGGCGAGCCGCTGCTTCGACGAGGTCGAACGCCTGGCGGGCGGCGTCGACATTCTGATCAACGCGGCGCAACGCTCGCGCAGCTCGAGCTCGGCAGACATGGACTTGGCGACGTGGAGTTCGGGCTTGGCTGCGGGGGTGAGCGGAACCTTCTGGTGCTGCCAGGCCGCCCAGCGCTCGATGCAACGCCGTGGGGGCGGCAGCATCGTCAACGTTTCCTCGATTCTGGCGCATCGTTCGCCCATCCCCAACCCAGACGGCGACGCCGCCGCCGCCCCCGCCTCCAACTACGCAATGAACAAGGGAGCGGTCCTGGCGTTGACGCGCTTTCTTGCCGTTGAGTGGGCCCGCTTCGGCATCCGCGTGAACGCCGTCACACCCGGCGCCTTTCCGCGCGACCAGCAGCCATTGCCGTCCGTGCCCTTGGGGCGTACGGGGCGCCCCGAAGAGCTGGTCGGAGTCGTACTGTTGCTGAGCTCCGCCGCCGGCAGCTACATCACGGGCCAAGAGCTGGTCGTCGACGGAGGCTGGTCGGTTGCGCTTTGACGTCGTTGCAGCTCGTGCCACGAGGAGCCGCGCATGAGGGCGCCGCGACTGTCGCTGTTGTTACCTCGCCCCACGGGCTTCTACCAAGGGCTGCTGCCGCAAATGCTCAGAGGCTTCGAGCAGGCTGGCTTCGAAGTGAGCGGCACCTGCGAGACGCTGAACGAAGCGCAGCTGCTGGCGTGGTGCCGCGATCACACGCCAGACGTCGTCTTCGACATGAATCGAACCCGCTCGCAGCTGCCGTACCTACCCCGGTCGATCCGGCATGTCAGCTGGATCGTCGACTTTTTGGGTCGCTCTGAAGAGCAAATTCAGGGCAGCGACATCACGTATTTCTTCACCACGGGCTGGGTGCGGAACTTCCCCTACGACGGCCTCACTGACTGGCTTCCGCCCGGTTCCTGCCCGAATACCTACGCGCCTAGCGCCGCCGCCTTCGAGTCCGACGTCAGCGTGGCCGGGCATGTTCCGCCGCCCTGGAGCGACACCGAGCTCCGCCGGAACGTGTCGAAAACCGCGCGACCCCTCCAATTCGGAGATCTCATGGGACAGTATCAAAGCTATCTCCAAGGCCTCGGCTCGGAGCCAGAGGTCAACCACGATGCGTGCTGGGCCGAAGTAACTCGCATCGTTCATGCAGCAACGGGCGACGGCATCGCCGACGACGCCACCGTCCGCTACGATCTACTGGGCCGCTTACCGCGCACCGGGCTTCGACCAAGCATGGTCAGCGAGGTCCTGAAGGCCAAAAACTCGCTGCGCATCTACGGCACCAAGGGCTGGGCGGCCTGGCCCGAGCTGGCACCCCACTACCAGGGCTTCTTGGAAAGCCCGGCCGAGCTTGCGCGCGCCTACGCCAGCTCGCGCATCAACTTGCACGAGGGCGAAGGCATGCACTTCCGTTCGATGGACTGCCTAAGCGCCGGAGGCATGCTGTTTTACTGCACCCGAAAGAAGAGCACGGACAAGCAGGGCGGCTGGAACTATTGCCCGCCGGGCGCGCGGATCAACGACCGCACCCCGCCTGTCGTCGCCGGTACCCACTACATCGAATACTACCCCGGGGAGTTCGCGGAAAAAGCGCGCTACTACCTGGCTCACCCCTCGCTGTGCGA
>JAYUYU010000612.1:0-4618 GCA_043752365.1 Myxococcales bacterium
ACTTGTTTGGTTGGACCGCTGATGCTTCCCTCGAGATCGGCGCACGGCTCACCGCGAGCTTGAGCACCACTCCGGCGGCCTCTGCGGACTCCCTCCACGTAGGCGGGCAGTTTCCTTTATTGGTCGTCGAAGCGCCCGTGGCGCTGCCCGAGCCGTCGCTCACGTTCCCGACCTGGCTCGATTTCTATGAGGGCACTGGCCGCTTGCTGACTTGTCCGGTGAGCAGCACGGGCTGCAGGCCATCTCGCGCCGACGTGCCGGAAGCGGCGATCACGCACGCTGCTGCCGACACACGCTGGCAGTCGCCCCAACTCCAAAGCGGTGTCGCTTGGGAAGCGCACCTCGAGGCGTCACCCGAGCACGGCGACGTGGTCTTGCCCACGTCGTCGGTGGAGTATCTGGGCCAAGAAACAGACCCCGGCCTCGATTTGGGGCGCGTCGTCTTCCCCACGCCGGCCCCGCAATACTGCGTGACCCTGGTAGTCAAAGACCTGCGGACCGGGCACGAGACGCGAGCTGAAAGCTGCGCCAAGCCCCAAAAGTCGGAGCTGGCCACTACGGATACCAAGCTCGCCTGGTGCGATGCCCCACCCAACCTAGCGCTCACCGAAGCCTGGTGCCGCCTGCGCGGACCGGACGCGTTGTCAGTGTGCGCCTCACTCCAAGCAGGCGGGGCAGGCGGTTCGGCCTCGACGCCTGCGCCAGGCGAGGCCGTGAGCGTGAACGACGCTGACGCTAGCTCGAGTACTTCGAAGGGCTGCCAGCTCGGCGGCGCCAACGGCTCGCCGGCTGGTGCCGCCTTGCTCTTGGGCCTCGTGGTGGTCGCGCGTCGGCGCCGCAACCCCGTCGCGCGTTAGTCGCCCTTGCGCTTGTCGTTCTTGTCCACTTTGTCCAGGTCGGGCACGACCCGCGCCACACGCTGACGCACCACGTCTTTGACGAGCGCCCACAGCGTCTCTTCGTCTTCGGTCTCGCCCAACAAACCGAGCGGCACGCGGAAGCCACCCATGTCCGCGCGACCGCCGCCGTAGGGACGCCCCTGACTGTCGTCGCCAAAGGCGTTTTGCATGAACGCCGCGGGGTCGACGGAGGCGCGCCGCGTGCGCAAGCTGCCATCGATGCGGTCTTCGATAATGCCAAACACCACGACCGTGTCGATGTCCTCGCGGCGCAAAATGTAGTCGGCCGCCATCGGGATGGCGTCGCGGTTGATGGCAGAAACGCGCCCGACGCCAGCGATGGCGAAGTCGCGCACGACCTCTAGGTCGCGCAGCGCGTGCCCGACGGCTTCCATGGCCTCGGCGGTCAGAGTTCGGCGGCCGACGCGGCTCAGCGTCTCGGCGTCCGAGAATTGTTTCAAATATGCGGCGGCGCGAAAGTCGTTGGGCGTCGCGAACGCAAAGTCGTCGGTGTCGGTTTGAATACCGAAGAACATGGCCGTCGCCACGGAAGCGTCGTCGTTGCCGTTGGCCCCGAAAGACGCCAGGCCCCGCTCGCTGTACTCAGCGTAAATGGTCGCGGTGGCGCCCACATCGTGCCGAATGTCCACGAACGGCGCCTTGGGAATGGCGGCCGGGCGATGGTGATCGACCACCGTGAGCAGCTGCACGCTCTCCGGCACCTTGATGCTTTGCTCGCTCTGGCTGGCATCGACCAGCGACAGGTAGCCGAACGTCGCTAGCTCTTCCGAATCGACGATCTTGATCATCGGCACGTTGAGCAGCTTCACCATCGCGCGGTTTTCAGCGCGCGAAATCGGCAGCACGTGGGCAATGGTCGCGGACACACCCAGCCGTTCGCAGATGCGCTTGTGTGCCAAGGCGCTGCCGATGCTGTCGGGATCTGGATGACCGCCGAGCAAGATCACGTGAGGTTTATCGGTCGCGCCGGCGAGGACGCGTTCGAGGTCCTGCCACTTATCAGCGTGACCCATGGCTCTTTGCTGCCTGTGGCATTGAAGGGGCTTTGTATACACCACAGAGGCGCGGCTGCCGGGAAAGCAGAAGAACACCCTATAACTTCAATAGGTTACATCCAGCCCGACTGAAGCGTCGGAAATGCGGGGTATCCGTGGCAACGCCTGTACACTGCCGCTCGTGACCCGCGTGCCCTGCGCGGCGGGCCTCGTCCTGGCCCTGGTTTCTTGCCAGGGAAAGCACGAAGCCAGCCCGAGCCCGAGCCAAACCAGCCCGTCGAAGGCCGCCGCCAACGCGAACGCGGTGCCGTCCACCAGCGCGGCCCCTTCAGTAAGTGAATCCGCGAGCGGCGCGCCCAGCGCAAGCTCCGCCCCCAGCCCCGACGCCGCGGCCAAGCTGCCGTTCGCTCCCGATCCGCAGCGCTACCCCTGGCTAGCCGACGAACGCGACTTTCCCAAGCCCGACGCCTCGCTCGAGGAGCGCTTTCCCACGCCGCCCGGCTACAAGCGCGTGAAGGTACCGCCCGGTAGCTTCTCCGAGTGGTTGCGCAGCTTGCCGATGGCGCCCGAGGGCACACCAGCCAAGAGCTTCGACGGCAAGGAGACGCTGGCCGCCGATGACGACTACCTCGCGGGCGTGGTCGCCATCGACACCGGCACCCCCGATTTGCAACAGAGCTCGGACGTCATCATCCGACTGCACGCCGAGTACCTGTGGTCGCGCGGCGAAAAGGACAGAATCAGCTACTTGAGCGCCTCGAAGCTCAACATGCCGCTGTCACGCTGGGAGAAGGGGCAGCGCCTCATTCCCCAGGGCCCCAACGTGTTTTGGGTCATCAAGGGCAAGCCCAGCGAGGTCGATCACGCTGAATTCCGCAAGTACTTGGACGCGGTCTTCAACTGGGCCAACAGCACCTCGCTTTCGCCCCGCTCCACGCCCGTTGGTGAGCCGAGGGACCTCGTGGCCGGCGACTTTTTCCTGCAAAGCGGCGAACCGAACCACGTCGCCGTCGTGCTGGACGTGGCCGACAAGCCCAGCGGCGAGCGCGTCGCCCTGATGGGCCAGGCGCGCAATCCCGCCGAGAGCATCCACGTCGTGCGCCCCGGCAAAGCGACGCCTTGGTTCAGTGTCCGCCCGCCCGTACCGGTCCTGACTCCGCACTCCAAGGCCCTCGCCTGGTCGGACCTGCGCCGCATGACGACTGTCGAAGCCGAAAAGTAAACGCACAGCGCGTTCCCCCGTAAACGTGCCCGTACCGTGCGCAAGCCTGACGGTTGGTAGATAGTCGCGGGGTGGTAGGCCCAGGTTCCTGGCGCGGGCCCGCGCGCGCCGCGCCCAGCTGGGCGCGCAGGTAAGGCCTACCCCCCGCGTCCGCGCGTGAACATGGGACCAGGGTCGGCTCGAGCACACAGCCTACCCTCGATCCAAAGGGCCAGTTCGCGACCCCGGCATTGCCCAACATTACACAATTATTGCGCAATAGCCGGAGCGCGAGGGCGTGGGGCGCGGCGCGACGACGTGGGGGCAGGCGAATACGGACGGCGGCGAGGAGAACGGGCGGAGGTCGCTCGCCAAGCGAGCAGAAACCGACGCTTGCGCGCTGAGGCGCAGCCGTAGCCAGGTTCAGCATGCGCCGTTTATGGCGAAGATGGCGCCGAAACCTGGATACGGTTCCAGTACACGTCGATCTATTCACCCAAAGTCTCTAATTATTAGGCGTATGCACTGTGGGACCAGTTCCAGAAAACGACGCTGAGTACCTGGACAGAGCAACTTCGGTCGCGCATAGTCCCGTTCGCCGCCTGGCGTCTTGGAGGACTCCGCACATGTCGATTAAAGCTTCGCGTTTTTATGGAATTGGGCTGTCACTGCTGGTTGTGGGTTCGTTCGCCGCTTGCAGCAGCGACAGCACCGACACTGACACCACCAACAACAGCGCGGGCAAGACCGCGCAGGCTGGCTCGCTCGGCACGGCCGGCACGACCGTGGTCGGCATTGGCGGCACGGGCAGCGGCACGGCCGGTACGGGCAGCGGCACGGCCGGCACCAACCCCACCGCCGGCAGCAGCAGCACCGGCGGCACCGGCGCAGGCGGCGCCAGCACGGCCTGCGCCGGCACGAAGCCCGCATCGGCGCTGATCACCGAGTTCGCGGACTTGATGCCCAACGCCATGAGCGCCGGCAACTACACGTTCGCGCTAGGCGTGCCCGGCGGCACCTTCAGCTACCAACCGGCGGCGCTGACCAGTGCCACCACCGGCATGGCGCTGAACGTGAAGGGCAACATCAAGGCGTACGACGGCTTCGGCATCTACACGACGGCTTGCACGGACGCTTCGACATACACGGGCGTTTCTTTCAGCATCAAGGGCAACGCGGGCCCAAGCGGCAAGGTCAACTTCCGCGTGCAAACCAACGCCACCACCGCGGTCGACCTCGTCAACAAGAAGGGCAGCTGCATGGTGCCCGCCGGCACGACCGACACGTACCCGCTCTGCCACGCTTCGGCGTTGGACGTTCCGGTTACGGCCGGCGGCGCGGTCGTCACCGTCAAGTTCAGTGACTTGGTGGGCGGCGTACCGGTGGCGGCCGTCACCGGCAAAGACATCGTCGGCTTTGAGTGGGCCTTCGCTTGGGCCGGCGCGGCCGACACCGCGTACGACGCGGACGTCACGGTCGACGACCTGAAGTTCACGGGCGGC
>JAYUYU010000613.1:0-4615 GCA_043752365.1 Myxococcales bacterium
TCTAGGGTTCGCTGTACTGTGCGCAGACGGTCTGACCTTGGGGAGCGCGCGGGTCGTGCATGTTGACGCAATCGAGCGGATTTTCCGGGGTGTCGTTGATGGCCAGGCACTGCGCCGCGTGGCTGCACAACACGAAGCAGTGGGAACCGTCACCGAAAGGCCCGGTGCAAGCACTGCCGAGCGGACAGTCGGCGCTGGTCGCGCACAACTTGGAGCAAATAGGATTCCCTTGGCCGCCTGGGACGTAGCAGTCATGCGCGCCGCAGTCGCTGTCGTCGGTGCAGGGCAAGCCAAAGTCGCAAACCGGCGAAGCACCACCGACGTTGCACGAACCCTCTTCGACGCTGCCGCCCGCCCCAGGCGTGACGACGGGACTGCCGGCGGAGCCTGTGCCCGCTCGCCCCGAATGAGTAGAGCCACCAACCGAGCCACCGAGCATACCGCCAGCTGCGGGCGGAAACTCTGGACCATCGACGACCACACCCTTCGAAGGCCCGGGCTGATTGCCAACCGGAGCCGGTTTGCCGTTGCCGAAGCCCGCGGTGCTCGAGCCACCTGTACCGTCGTCGGTTTCGACCCCGACGGCCTTGCCGCCGCATGCGGGCACGGCGCTCAAAAGCGCGACGCCGGCTATGCCGCCGACACAGACCACCAGCGCCCCGAACCTGCCTCGCTTCAGCATTTCACGGGCATTGTAGCAGAGGAGCGCGCTTTTGAGCGGCACCGTGCTCGGGCGGACGCCTCGGGCTAGGGTGCGTCGCGAAATGAGCGAGCAACGCTATCCCTGTCCTTGTTGTGGTCACCTAGTGTTCACAGAACCGCCTGGTTCGGACGACATCTGCCTGGTGTGTTTTTGGGAAGACGACGTGAGCCAGCTGCGTTGGCCGCACCGCGAAGAGGGCGCCAACGCGCCCGCGCTGGTAGACGCGCAACGCAACTTCGCCAAGTTCGGCGCCATCGAGGAGCGCTTCAAGGGCGACGTGCGCGCGCCTCTGGCCGAAGAAACTCGCGACCCGGCCTTCCGGCTCGTCGCCGAGAGCGACTCGTTCGAAGAACCCGACGATCGCGCCGAGTGGCCCGACGACGCCAGCGTCTTCTACTACTGGCGCCCGACCTTCTGGCGCCGGGCACCGTGACTAGAGCAGCTTGCTTGATCTACGGCGTGATGCAGCCAATGCGCGTGGTGTCGAAGGCAACATCGTCGATCGCCATGTCGGTCATTGATCGACGATGTAGGGTTTGCGGAGCAGCGGACGCTCGTTACATCGGCAGGGCTCACAGTTCTGGCAGCGCACGAGCACTCACGGACCAAGTGCCCATGCTCAGCAATGTTCAGGTGAGTGCCGCTTTCGTGCTGATCTTCAACCTATTGGGGCTCAGCAGCTGCGCCGGGGACGGCACGCCTGGGCCAAGCGGCGCCGGCACCGCGGGGGGGTCAAGCGCCGGTGCGGCCGGCTCCAACTCCGGCTCGAGCTCCACGGCTGGCTCCGGCGGAGTCGCTGGCGCGGCTGGCGGCTCGAGCGGAACGGCCGGCTCGGCCAGCGGCGCGGCCGGCAGCAGCGGGGGCTCGGGCGGCAGCGCCGGCTCGGCTGGCAGCGCGGGCGCGCCAAACGACATTTGTGGCGACGCGCTGTTTTGCGAAAAATTCGATGACTACGCTGGCGTCACCGCCATCGCCGACAAGCAAAAGCTCGGGCCTTGGCAGGCCGCGCTGAACGCGGGCGCAACCATGGGCCTCGACGGCCAGCACACCAAGTCCGGCACTCGCGCGCTCCACGTGCACATCGACAACACCGTCAAAGCCGGCGGTCGCTTGTTCGCCGACGAAGCCCAGCCCATTTTCGCGAACAAGCCCACCCACCTTTACGGACGCATGATGATGTACATCGAGCCGAATGGCACGAGCGTGCACTGGACCTTCTTCGGCCTGAGCGGCAGCGCCGAACCCGGGTCACCGGTAGTCGGACGCAACGCGCAGTACATCATGAGCTCGCTACCGAAGCAGAACGTGAACACGTACAGCTTCGTGTACGGCCTGCAAGGGGCCGGCGCCGACGGCTACCGCGACTGCTCCTCGCAAAGCGGTACGCCCATGCCGTCGAGCTGGGCCTGCGTGGCCTTCGAAATGGACTCGGTAGGTCGCAAGCTGCGCATGTACAAAGACGGCGCCCTCGCGCCCATCTTGTCCGTCGACGATCACGGCAAGGGCTGCGTGCAGCCAACGCCCGTGACCGACCCCTGGTACGGGCCGGCCGTCACGCAAATGTTCGTCGGCGCCTGGAGCTTCCATCCCATGAACGCGCCGCTGGACGTCTGGGTCGACGACCTCGTGGTCGACACCAAGCCCGTGCCGTGCCCGCCGCAGTGAGCAGCGCGCGGGGCAACTAGCGCCAAGCGTAGACGTTGAGCCAGGCTTGCGCAGGCGCCCTGAGCCTTAGCTGTGGGTAGCTCTCAGGGGCGAGCGCGCCGGTGCACAAGAAGCGCTGGCGTACAGCTGCGCCGGGAGTGCGCGCGTTGGCCAACAGGCGCGCCATCACGCTGGCCAGCACTTCACCGGAAAACGGCAAGTACATGAACACGACGTCCGCGCTCAGGTCCTCGGCCTCACGCGCGTCGCCCAACTGGAGGTCGGCCCGAGCCAGGCAAAGCTCGCGGCACGCTTGCCCGCCCAGCTGGCAAAGTCGCTGATCGCGCTCGATGCCGACACTGGTGGCGCCGGTGAGCAACGCGGCCAGCATCACGACCTTGCCAAGCCCCGCACCCAAGTCCAAAAAGCGATCGCCAGCGGCGAGCCCGCTCGCGTCGAAGGCGTGGACGATTTCGGCGTAGCCGCTGGGCGCGTACGTCATGGTGTCGGTCGTGAGCCCGGGCTCGTCCAGCGGCGGGTAGGCAATGCCCAGCGCTTCCTCCACGAAGTGGTCGCGCTCGAGCGACGAAACGGCGTCGAACAGCCGGCGCAAGGCCGCGCCGCCCATAGTTCCCGCAGCCAGCTGCTCGCGTAGTCGGGCGTGGCTGCGGCGTGAGGCGGCTTGCAAGGCGGCCTGCAACGCGCACAACTTGGCGCGCTCGCCCGCATCGCAGCTTCGTGCCCAATCCATCCGCATCAAGGCATCCGCGAAGGCGCGGTCGCTACCGTCGCCGTGCTCGATCAACTCTCGCAATGCCTCGAGACTCAGCTTTGGCATGCGCCACCCGCGGGGCGCATGCGCGACACGCACGCCCAACACCTCGCGACCAGTCGCGTTTGCGACAACGTCATGCTAAAGGGATTTTGCGGCGAAACCATTGCAGAAACAATGTCGTGATTACGACGTCGATCTCCAATGCGAGAGGGGTGCAGGCACCGAAAGCGCGAGCAGGGCACGATCGTCGCCCTGACTCCGGCTGCGCTTCGAGCAGTAACTCCAAGTCGCAGCCGGCGCAGCGGCGGCTACTTGCGCGTGTTGCGCGCGATCTCGTCCGCGTCTTCGGCAATCTTGAACGCCACGATGATCAGCTCGAAATAGACGCGCCCCAAGATCAGATAAAGCAGGGCGCCGAACGGCAACAAGATCAGCATCCCGAGTCCCGCCAGTACCTGGCCATTGATGACCGACAGCACCGAGGTGCCCAGGCCAGCGAGGATGCCGAGCGCGAGCGCGAGCAAGAAGAGCCCGTACAGGACCTTGATCACCTTGAGCGCGACCAAGCTCTCGAACGAAAAATCGAACAGCGCGGCAAAGAAGCCCTTGGACTGCGCGGCGACGGCGGCAGCGTTCGGCATCATGTAAGGCTGCTGCTGCTGCGGCGGCGGGGCGAAACCGCCGGGAGGCGGGCCGTGACCACCCGGAGGTGGGGCGAAGCCGCCAGGAGGCGGACCGTGACCGCCAGGCGGACCGTAGCCGCCGGGCGGGCCGTGACCGCCGGGAGGCGGCGCGTGACCGCCAGGGGGTGGTGCGTAACCGCCAGGGGGGGGATTCCAACCGCCTTGTGACATGACTCGTCCTCCTTGAAAAACAGTCAGCCTACTCGGCGCGCGACAGCGTCGTCTAGGTCGGAAAATCCGCGTGGCGCCGAGCGGCCGTTATTGGCGCAGAAGCCGAGCTAGAACGCACTCCCCGACTAGTTGGGCTCGTGCCACCCTCAAGCCGCACCTCGAGCAGTCTGCCGCAAGGGCGCACGCTTTCAGACCCAAGTTTTCGGACCATGAGCGAAGAGCACGACGTCACCACTTGGTATTTGGAAATGACCGACGAAAGCTCGCTATTGGCGGCGCGCGCTCCGGCCTGGGAGCATCGCATTGAGCGGGCACGACGGCCCAGCGCGGCGTTTGCTCGCTACCTGTACGCAAGCGTCGGAGGCGACTGGCACTGGACCGATCGTCTGATGTGGTCGAAGGCTCGCTGGGACGCCTACCTGCAGCGCGACAGCGTAGAGCTCTACACTTTGCAGCTGAACGGTGCCCCCGTCGGCTTCGCCGAGCTCGAACGCCAAGCCGATGGCAACGTGCAGCTGGTCTACTTCGGCTTGGTGCCAGAGGCCGTGGGTCGAGGCTTCGGAGGTTGGTTGCTGACTCAAGCGGTTCGCCAAGCCTGGGACAACAACGAGGCGCGCCGCGTGTGGGTCCACACCTGCA
>JAYUYU010000614.1:0-11285 GCA_043752365.1 Myxococcales bacterium
GTTCGGCTACCAGGAGCGAGAGCCAAGCTCGTCGCTGATGTTCAGCAGGTTGCGGAGCCGCCGTAGCAGCTCCGCCAAAGCGCTCAGCCTTTAGGTAGCGCCGCCTGCGCCAGCAATCGGCTGATTGGTGGCGCCTGCGTCAGCCGCACCCCCCGTACCGCCGTCGTTGCCAACGCCGCCGTTGCCGCCTTCGGTGCTGCCGCCAGCGCCGCCGCTCGCGCCACCCGCGCCACCGGGCGAGGCTCCAGCGCTGCCGCCGGCTCCAGCACCACCGGGATTAATTTGGGGCATGCCGCCGACGCCACTGGGCGTGCCGCCGTCGCCGCCAACGCCTGGGGTGACACTACCGTCGCCGCCGCCGCCGGGAGCACCGGCGACACCATCGGGGATCTTGCTGCGATCGACGTCGGTGATGAGCGTGCAGCTCGCGGCAGCAATGAGCACGCCTAACGAAGCCAAGAGCAAGTGGTGAGGGAGACGCATCTGAATTGCTACCTTTGCGTCGGTTCTTAGACGCTTGAAGCCCATTTTTCCTCGGGAAAGCGCGCGAGCGCAAGTAACAAAGCAGGTTTTCGCAGCGAAGATTTCGGCTCAAGATTGTACAAGCCGGCCTCTTGGCTGGCGCTTTGGGTCTTTCGAGCCCTTTTTCCTCGTTCACGGCTGGCTTTGGCTAACCTCCGCCCGTGCAAGTTCACCTCATCGACGGCACCTTCGAGCTCTTCCGAGCGTTCTTCGCGGTGCCTTCGTCAAAAAACGCGGCGGGCGTGGAGGTCGGCGCGGCACGGGGCCTACTACGTGGCTTCGCGGCCTGGCTGGCTTCGGGCAACGTAACGCACGTCGCGTGCGCGTTCGATCACGTCATCGAGTCATTCCGGAACGAGCTGTTCGATGGCTACAAGACAGGCGAAGGCATCGAGCCCGCGCTGTACTCGCAGTTCGAGCTCGCGGAACGCGTGACGCGCGCGCTCGGCATCGTGACTTGGCCGATGATCGACTTCGAAGCCGACGACGCGATCGCGACCGCAGCTGCTCGCTTCGCGCAGCATCCCGAAGTGACGCGCGTCGTTATCGCATCGCCCGACAAAGATTTCGCGCAATGCGTGGTCGACACGAAAGTGGTGTGCTGGGATCGCTTGCGCGACAACTGGCTCGACGCAACTGGCGTGGTGACCAAGTTCGGCGTCGGCGCTGCATCGATTCCCGATTACTTGGCGCTGGTCGGTGACAGCGCGGATGGCATTCCTGGAGTGCCACGCTGGGGCGCCAAGTCTGCGGGCAGCGTGCTGGCCGAGTACGTTCACCTGGAGCAGATTCCAAACAGCGCGAGCGCGTGGCGCGTGAAGGTACGGGGCGCCGAAGCGCTATCGCAAAACTTGGAAGAGATGCGCGAACAGTCGCTACTGTATCGACGCTTGGCGACGCTGCGCCGCGACGTGCCGCTCAGTGAAGAGCTGAGCGACCTGTGCTGGCGCGGGGCGCCCGAGGCCGAGCTTGCCGCGTTGTGCGAAGAGCTGGGCGAGCCCAACGTCGTCGAACGCCTGCGCGGCCGTGGCCAAGCGCCCGTCAGCTGAGCTGGCTGTCAAGGTGCTCGTCTTGCCCGATTTGCGCGGAATGGAGAAGCGCTGCACGCGACTGAACGTCGACACGCGCTGATCGAGACCCGGCCACTCCGACGAGCAACGCCGCCCCGCATACGCGTTGAGGGTGGCTTGCAGCCACGGCACGCCGCTGCGGCTGCACGTAAAATAGGCGCGCTTCAGCGCGTCGGAGGCAGCTTGGACTTGGACGGTCGTGTTCTCGATGCCGTGCAGCTGATCCCAAATGGGAGCCGTGAATAGATTCTTGTGCAGCTGCCAGGCAGAGCGCGCGCGGCCGCGGTCACACTCGTGCGGCTTGCATTCGCCGCGCTGAATGCGCAGCGAGAACGAGCTCTCGTGATAGCCAATGGTCAAGAGCAGCGCGGCCCATTCGCGCGGCGGACGCGGGGCGTCACGGCTGACGTCGGCGACCGCGGCGGCGATCGCGTCGAGTTGCGCGCTTTTAGCGGCTGGATCGCCGCGATCTTCGACGTAACAGGGCAAAGAATCCATGGCGGCGCGCACCCACGCCGCGTGATTGCTCTCGGCGAAAGCGAGGGTCGCGAAGCACAGCGCAAAGGGGAGCGCGGGTGCCGCGAGGAACTTTTTGAGAGCGTGCCTCATGTCCGGCTCGAGACGCCTGTATAGCCGAACTCGAGCGCACGGCAAGTCACCCTTCGGTAAGGCGGGAGTCTGGCCCAATAGCGAGCCATTCATCGGCAAGCTCGGAGTCGAAGAATTGGATAAAGGTCTGCGCGGGCGCATCGACCTCTCTCAATTTCGAAACGAGACGCCCCAGTCCCGTTTCGAGATTGCAGAGCGCGAGATCTACGTACGTAGTTTTTACACCAAAGCCAACGCCCGTCACGGCGCCCTCACCCGCGATGGCGTCGGACAGTGCGGCTTCGATTTGCGCGCGGCGCGCCACGCGACCTTGCAGCGTTCGCTGGTCGTCTGCGTAGCTCACGAACACGAACTGCTCACCGCTACGCGAGAAGCGCCGCGACGAACAGGGCGAGCCGTCCAAGTAGCAACGCACGAGCTCGGGCGTACAAGTGCTAACAAGCACCAAGTCGTCTTTGCGTCCGCCGCGTGTCTGAGCCAGCGGCTCGATCTCGAGCAAGCTCCAGTCTTCACGCGCGGCGGCCGCCGCGACTGCGCTCGGCGAGGACACGCTCGCAACCGCGGCGCGTGAATGTTCGGGCAAGCCGTGCAGCACACCGCACACCGCAGCCGAGACAGTGTCGAACAGCTCGTCCAGGCGGAGCGTCGTGCGCGGCGCGTGCACGTCCAGCACCCGCAGCGACCCGCCGCGCGGCGCAGCGGTCACGTGCACGGCGCCTACCCAATGCTCGAATAGTCGATCGCCCAGCAGCGCGCGAACCAAGTTTTCTGCCGCATTTTGCTCGTTTTCCGAGCCCAGGCCGCCTGGCACGCCGAGCGTCACCTCCAACAGGTGACCGCGGCCAAAGCCCGCGCGCAGCGACGCCTTCTCGAGCTCGACTTCATGCGAGGCGCGGACTTCCGCGAGCGCAAGTTGCAACGGCACGGCCATGCGACCAAGTGACAACGCGCAGCCGAGATCGGCGGGAGCTTCCGTCAACAGCAGCTCTGCCAGTGGCCAGGCGTTCGTTTCGAACGCCGCGAGCTCGGCGCAAAGCTCGGGCGCACTGGCCTGGCCCCGAACCGTGAGCAGCAAGCGTGGGTCGAGCTGCTCCACCAGCTGACAGGCTGCGGCCGCGTCGCCCGCACGCAAGCAGCGCCAGGCTTCGCGCGCGCCCGCTTGCAGGCGTTCCAACTGCTGCCTCTCTTGCGCCGACAGCTCACCGAAACGAACGCGCATCAGCGCTTCCGACGCCGTGACTTGCGCGGCCCGTACTCGACGACCTCGACCTTGAGCTTCGCCACTCCAGCACGCAGCATGTCGAGCTGCTCGGCGGCGGCCCGCGATAGGTCGAGGATGCGCCCGCGCGGACCGAAGGGGCCTCGATCTGTCACGCGAACGTAGACTGTCTGCCCCCCTGGCTTACGGGTGACGCGCAGCACTGTCCCGAATGGCAGGCTGCGATGTGCTGCAGTGAAGGCGGACGGCTGATAGGGAGCTCCGCTGGCAGTAGGACGCCCGGCAAGCGCGTCCGAGTAGTACGAACCCTGGCCTTCGAGCACCGCGAGCGGCCTTGCGGGGGCGTAGCGTTGCGCCAGTTGCTCGCTCGTCACCCCCGGGTCATGCGCGGCCGCAGCGTCACGACCTCGCTGCGGTCCCTGCGGCGTAGTTTCTGCTGGTTCGCGGCTGCCGCGGCTGGGCCCGCTGGAGGCACGATGCCCCGGAGCACCGGCGTTGGAAATGCGCGGGCGGTCGGGTGACTTGGCCGACGGCTGGTCGCCACAAGCGCCCAGCAGCAGCAGCCACCGGGCCGCCGCGATGAGCCGAAGGCACCGCCGCATACTCTGCTTCTAGCGGATTTCGCCGAGCGGCGAAAGCACGCAGGCGCTAAGGTGCGCGCCGTGTCGGTGCACAATTCCAGCCAACAGGGCGATCCCCATCTTGAGCACGCTGCCAGCGCGACAGACGCGAGCGGCAGCTTGACCGGCCTGCGCCCGAAACTACACCGCGCGGGTATTCTGCTCGGCGAAGTGTTGGTGCCGTTGTTGTCCGGCTCGGCGCACTACTTTCGTCTCGAGCCCGACAGCTGGCGTCCGTGTCTGGAAGCCATGCGCGAGATGGGCTGTACCGTCGTCGACGTCTACGTGCCGTGGAGCGCCCACGAGGGCCGCGACGGAGCACTCGACTTCGGCGAACGCAATCCCCAACTCGACGTCGTGCGCTTCCTGCGCATCGCGGCCGAGGTCGGACTCTACGCGCTCGTGCGGCCAGGACCGCACATCAATGCCGAGCTAAGTGGCTTCGGCTTGCCGGAGCGCGTGCTGTGGGATCGCGAGTGTCAGGCGCGCTCACCCTCGGGCGAAGCCGTGATTTTACCGATGCCTCCGCAAGCCTTTCCGGTGCCAAGCTACGCGAGCCACAAGCTCTTGCGCGAAGCCTGTGCCTGGCTGCGCAGCGTCGCAGAGCAGCTGGGGCCTTTGACCTGGCCCGCGGGGCCCATCGTGCTGTGCCAGATAGACAACGAAGGCGCGCTCTACTTTCGAGACGGCGTGTACGACCAAGACTACCATCCTGACTCGCTCACCTCGTACGCGCGCTTCTTGGAGGCCCGCTACGGCAGCCCCGCAGCGCTCAGCGAGGTCTACGGTATCCACGCGGACAATTTCGATATTTTGCCGCCTCAGCGCTTCGACGCCAAGGACGCGCGCGGACTCGCGCGTCAGCTGGACTGGGCCGAGTACCAAGAGCAGCTGATCGCGGACGCTTTCGGCGTGTTCCGCGCCGCGTTGGCGCACGCCGGGCTCGAGCGCGCGCCGACTTGCCACAACTTACCGATGGGTGAGTCCGCGACTCCGCTCGACCCGACGCGCCTGGGCAAGGTCGTCGAGTGCTTGGGCATTGATTACTACCACGTCGCGGGCGAGGGCTCGTCGGACGTGATCTTGAAGCGCACCAGCGAGGTCGTGACGCGCGCCGACGCCTTTGACTACCCGGCGTTTGCGGTCGAGTTGGCGGCCGGCTTCCCGCCGTTCTTTCCCCCACTCACTGAGCACGACAACCGCTTCGCCGCGCTGTCGTGCTTGGCGGCGGGCATCCGCGGCTACAACCTGTACATGGCGGTGGAGCGCGATCGCTGGATAGGCGCGCCCATCGATCGCTTCGGCGGGCGCCGCGGATTCTTCGACTTTTGGTCGAGCTTGAACGAAGCCGTGCAGCGCACGCGACTGTACGAGCTGTCCAGGGTCGCCGATGTGTGCATCGTGGTGCCGCGCAGCATGCATCGGCTGGAGCGCTTGCTGCACGCTTTCGGTCCACTCAGCGCCGCAGCCTTCGACATCATGGGACTTTCGGCCTACGACTCGTGCCTCGAGCAAGGCGCATTTCCGAGCGCGCTGTTCGAGGCCGAGCGGTTCGTGCGGCGCCTGCTGCAGGAGCTGTCGGCCACCGGCTTGGCTTACCGGGTGTCGGGCAACGACTCGGCTACGAGCGCCCTCGCCGACTCACGCTTCGGCTTCGTTGCCTCGGCAGTGGGAATGGAACCCGAGCTGTGGGATGCGCTGGTGAACGTGGCCAGCCACGGTACCGAGCTCTACTTCGGCCCCGCGTTGCCGAGCCACACGCCCAACAGCCTGGCCGAGCTCTCGCCCGCTAATGCGGCGGCTTCCAAGCACATCAAGACTCTCACGGAGCCGGAGCTGCCCGGCGAGCTTCGCGCGCTAGCCGAGCGGCACGCGGCGTTTCGCCTCGACGCTGGGCACGGCCTCAAGACGAGCTTGTTTCGCGATCGTGAAGGCTGCGGGCGTGTGCTGTTCGTCACCAACACGACACGCGAGCCACGGGTCGCGCGGCTCGAAATCGGCGCGCTGAACGCGGGCGCGAGCCCGAGCGCCGCTACAACCGATGCGGTCGACGCCCTCGACGGGACGCCCCTACGTGCTACGTTCGGCGCGCTCGAAGTTCCGCTCTCACCCCAAAGCGTGAGGATGCTGGAGCTGAAGTAGACGCCAGGCTCACGCACTGGGGCCGCCCCTTAACTTTTCGATACCGCTTCCATGCTCCTCGAAATCAATCCGGAAAATCCCGAACCGCGCAAGATCAAGCGAGCCGTCGAGGCGCTGGAGGCCGGCGAGGTAATCGCCTACCCGACCGACACGGTGTACGGCCTGGGCTGCGACCTCTTCAACAAGAAGGCCATCGATCGCCTGTACCAAATCAAAGGTATCGATCGCTCGCACATGTTGTCGTTCGTTTGCCAGAACCTGGGCGACGTCGCGCGCTACGCCGTGATGCACGACAGCGTGTACCGCGTGCTCAAGCAGTACCTGCCGGGCCCCTACTGCTTCATCCTCGAGGCCACGCGCGAGGTACCGAAAATCATCCAGACGCCCCGCAAGACCGTGGGCGTGCGCATTCCCAAGCACCCGGTGGCGCTGGCCATCGCGGCCGAGCTGGGGCGCCCCATCATCTCCAGCACGGCCGCTCGTCACGGTGAGACCCCCGGGCCCGATCCACGCGAGGTCGACTTGCTATTTCCCGGCCTTTCTCTGGTACTCGACGCCGGCGCGGGCGGCACGGTGCCCACCAGTGTGGTCGACCTGAGCGGCCCGAAGCCGCACATCGTCCGCGTCGGGGCCGGCGACGTCTCGGCCTTCGAATGATTGTGTTCCGCGGAACGGAGCATTAGACTCCCGCCCCGTTCCCATGACGTTCGTCGTAACCGACAATTGCCAGCGTTGCCGTTTCACAGATTGTGTCGCCGTCTGCCCGGTGGATTGCTTCCACGGCGACGCCGAGATGCTCTACATCGATCCGAACGAATGCATCGACTGCGGCGCCTGCGTCCCAGAATGCCCGGTCGAAGCCATTTTCGACGAGACGCAGCTGACGGACGACCAAAAGCCGTGGATCAAGATCAACGCCGACAAATCGGTGGGCTTGCCCGTCATCAACACGAAGCAAGACGCGCTGCCCGGGGCCGAAGAGCGCAAAGAGAAGCTCGGGTTCTAGTTGGCGACGCGGCTCGCCGTGTGAGCTGATTGGTGCATGGGGACGCTGACCCAAAATCGTTACATCGGGGCGCCCCCATGCATCAGCGCCTCGTAATTTTCGACTGTGATGGCGTGCTCGTGGACAGCGAGCCCATTGCCGCGCGGCTCACGGCTGAGTCGGTTTCCGAGCTGGGCTGGCAGATGTCGCCGGAGCTGGCCAAGGCCGAGTTCTTGGGCGACACCTTCACCAACATCATTCGCCGCGTAGAAGAGCGCATTGGGCGCAAGGTGCCTCCAGCGTGGCCAGCGACCAGCCAGGCCAAGCTGCTGGCTGCGCTCGAACGCGAGCTCACGCCGGTATCGGGCGTCAAAGCGGCGATTCAGGCGCTCCAAGCAGCGGGCGTCACGTTGGCCGTCGGCTCGCAGGGCACGCACGAGAAAATGCAGCTTACCCTCGGCGTCACGGGCCTGTTGCCCTTCTTCGCGGGACGCATTTTCTCCGCGACCGAAGTCAGTCGGCCCAAGCCCGCGCCCGACTTGTTCCTACTGGCTGCCAAGACGCTCGGCTTTGCGCCGTCCGAAACCGTCGTCGTCGAAGACAGCACGCGTGGCGTCAAGGCGGCGTTGGCTGCCGGCATGCGCATTCTTGGCTACACCGCGTCGGTTGGTCGCGACGCCATCGTCGCCGCGGGCGCCGAACCCGTCGACGACCTAGCGACAGTCCCCAGGCTGCTTGGATTCTGACGCGCGACACTGCTGGCTCGCGCAACGCAGCCGAACGAGCGCTATTTCAAATTCAGCTGCGCGCGCGTCTGGAACTGCAGCATGGCGCGCTGTTTTGGATCTTTGCCGCCCAGTTGCGCGGCCAACACCGAGCTAACCTCACCCTGCGTCGGCAAGAGCGCGCCGAGCGGATACTGCACGGTGCCTTCGGAGGTGGCTTGGAACTCGGCCAGCGTCTTGTCGATGTTGGGCGGTAGACCCGGAAAGTCGAAGCTGCGGTTCGCGGCGTAGCGCTTGGTGCTGACGTCGAGCGTCACGCCCTGCGGCGTCACCTCTTTCACCTTGATCATGCGATAGGTGACCAAATCTAGGCCCAAGAAATCGTCGCGGCTGGTGACCATGAAGTAGCCGCCCGCACCGAGCGGTTTGTCCGGATAGGGGATGGTCAGCACGCTCAGCGAGTCCGACAGCGAGCGCACCACGTCTTTGAACTCTTCGGGCGCGCCTTTGGGCGTGTCGAAACGAAACCCGGCCCCGGCCCCGCCAGGCAAAATGCTGTACTCGACCTTGCTACCCTTCAGCTTGGCCAGCTGCTCGTCGAGATCTTTGGGCACCGAGGGCGCGTCGATCTTTGCGCTCATGACGCGCACGATCACCGGCTGAGAGACGGGGGCTTGGTCGTCCTTGGCGGCCTCGACCTTCTTGGGCTCGACGGTGACGGTGAGCAGCACCGGAATCGCGCCCTGGCGCGGGTCCTGCTGCATCGCGATCTGAATCGTGCCGGCTAGCTTGGCAGGCGCTTTGGGACCGAGCAGGTGCTTTGGGTCGGCGCCTTCACTGCCCAGGGTTATTTTTGGCGACGCGCCGCGCGCAAGCTCCTTGTCGGCGGAGCCCGGGGCAAAGACGCCATCGGCAGGCGGGCCGCCCTCAACCTGCTGCGGAGCACCACCGCCGGCTGGCCTTTCGACAGACGCTGCCGCGACGGCTTCGGCCAGGTTCGGATCGAGCGTCTCCACTTTGGAAGGACCGGCGCCCGACTCCTTACGGGTCGAGTCCGGCTTGGGCTCGTTCTTCTCGCAGGCCGCGACTGCCAACGGCGCCAACAGAACCAACAAAGGCAGGGATTTTGCGCGCATGGCGTGAGGCCGCTTATAGCAGGGGGAGGGCGAAGTCTGGCAAGCGTCGAGAGCTACTTGGGGCCCAAAGCCAGGGCCGACCCCGGTTTATTCCCGCGCCTTCTCCAACACTTCCTTCAGAACCGAGACCAGGGTCGATAGCTGGTACGGCTTCTGAATGAAGCCGGCCAGCCCCTTGCCGACGAAGCGCTGGGTCACGTCCTGCTCGTTGTAACCGCTGGACAGGATCACCCGCACGCCGGGGCGCATGCGTCGCAGCTCCCGGAAAGTCTCGGCGCCGTCGACGTGTGGCATCGTCAAATCCACGATGGCACAAATAATGTCGTCGGCCCGCTCGCGAAAGCGCGCGATGGCCTCCGCACCGTCAGCCGCCACCACCACCGAAAAGCCAATGCGCTCGAGCATCTTGCGACCGACGGCTCGCACCGACTCGTCATCGTCGACGAGCAGGACCGTGCCCTTGCCTTCGTAGATGCCGCGGATCGTGCTGCCTTCGTCACGCGCCTCGGCGCGCTGGCTCGCCGGAAACAGCACCTTGAAGGTCGTGCCACGTCCGAGCTCACTGTACACCTTGATGGCGCCGCGGTGCCCGCGCACGATGCCCAAGACCGCGGCCAAGCCCAGGCCGCGCCCGGTAAACTTGGTCGTGAAGAACGGGTCGAAGATGCGCGAGCGCGTCTCCCCGTCCATGCCCATGCCGCTGTCAGCGACCTCGATGAACACGTACATGCCTTCGGGCAGCTGCTCGTCGAGCCAAGACTCCGACAGGTACTGGCGATCGCAGTCCATGGCGCCGGTGGAAATGGTGATGACCCCAGAGCGCTCGCCGATGGCTTCGGACGCGTTGACGACCAGGTTCATCACCACCTGGCGCAGCTGCGACGCATCGGCGTCCACGCTGGGCAGGTTGGGCGCGAAGTTCAGTTTCATGATGGCGTTCTTGGAGATCGAGACGCGCAGCATGTGCAGCATCTCCTCCACCACCTTCTGCATTTCGACCGGCTGAATCACGAACCGGCCCTTGCCCGAGTAGGCCAGCATTTGCTTGCACAGCTCGGTGGCGCGCTGCGCGGCGCGGCGAATCTCGGCCAAATCTTCGCGCGCTTCCGAAGAAGCCGGCAGGGCGTCGAGCGCCAGGTCGGCGTGACCCAGCACCGCCATCAGCAGGTTGTTGAAATCGTGGGCGATGCCCCCTGCCAGCACGCCCAGGCTCTCGAGCTTCTGCGTCTGCTGGATCTGCGACAAGAACTTCAGGCGCTCGTCTTCCGCGCGGCGCCGCTCGCTCGCGTCGCGCAAAATCAGCGTAAGCAGCTGTTTTTTCTGGACCGTGCACTGCGACACGGCAGCCTCGAGCGGGAACTCTTCGCCGCTGACACGCATTGCTCTCAGCTCCCCCACCGTGCCTATGCGCCGACTGGCCAAGCCGGATTGCGCAAATTCGATGATCTGCTCGCGCTGTTGCACGCGGTGCTGGGGAGCAACCAACTCGCTGAAGTCCCGGCCAATTGCCTCGGCAGCGCTGCAGCGAAACATTTTCTCTGCCGCTGGATTGAACAACACGATGCGCAGCTCTTCGTCCAAAGACACGATGGCGTCCATGGCGGACGTGACCAGCGCGTCCAGGCGCACGTCGCGCTCGCGAGCTTGCTGCTCGGCGCGCTTTTGCTCCGTAACGTCGTAGAGCTGCACGGCGGCGTGGCCCGGGCTCGGACAGTAGGCACGCCAGTCGACGTAGCGGTCGGCCGCGGCCACATAGGCCAGCTGTGACTGTGGCTCTCCGGTCGCAGCGACGTGGGCCAAGAAGTCGAGGTACTTCGGATCGAAATGTGGGAGCGCCTCGAGCACGAGGCGTCCGAGCAAGCTGCCGGGCTCGGCCCGCACCAGACGCTCGAAGGCAGGGTTCACCTCCAGGATGCGCGCGTTGATCACGCGACCAGTCGCGTCCGCGACCAACTGGTACATCACGAACGCTGCGCCCATGTTGGCGAACAGCATCCGGTGACGCTCCTCGATGGCGCGGAGCCGCTCGAGCTCGCCTTGCGATGAATCAGACACGCCCTACGACCTCTACCCGAGCCCGGGCGGCCTCTACACGCGAAAGCGCCCCGACCCACCGAACCCGCTGAAATGACTGGGGCGGCCTGCGTCACTTCCAGTCACATTACAATTATACGCGTTTGGCGTGGCAATTTGCCCAGCTAGGCGAGCTAACGTGAACCGTTCCAGTGGGCAGGAGGTTCATAGAATCTGACGATGA
>JAYUYU010000615.1:0-4592 GCA_043752365.1 Myxococcales bacterium
GACTGGTTGAGGCTCGAAATACGCTCCGTCGGTGCGCCCGGCTAGCTCAGACTTTTCCACGAGTTTTCCCCAGCTCCACGTCACTGACACTCGGGTCCGGCACTCTGTCGGTCAGAGAATCAATAGAAGGAGTAGCAGATGGACGCAGTGCTGTTCGCTTCGGCGATGGCTGCCGCGGTGTCGCTCCTGCTCACGCTCGTTACGGACTTGTCCGTGCTGCGCGTTAGCCGTCGACGTGACTACACGGGACCCACGCCTGGCATCTCCGTGCTCAAACCGCTCAAGGGCATCGACGATGGCTTGTACGAGAACCTGGCCTCGCTGGCCGCGCAGGACTATCCGGAGTTCGAGCTGGTGCTCGGCGCGGAAGATCCGCATGATCCTGCGCTGAAAATTGCGCATCAAGTGCGGCGTGAGTACCCGCACGTTCGCATGAAGATTGTGTCGGGAGTGTTGACCTCGGGGCTCAACCCGAAGGTCAATAACCTGATCTCGCTCGAGAGTTACGCGCGCTTCGACCACGTGGTGATCAGCGACTCGAACGTGCGCGTCGGACCCGACTACCTGCGCGCCATGGCCTCCGAGCTAAGAGACTCGAAGGTGGGCTTGGTATCCAGCGTGTTGTGCGGCGCCGGCGAACGTAACTTTGGCGCGCAGCTCGACAACCTGCACCTCAACGCTTTCATCATGCGCGCGGTGTGCGGCGCCGACGTGCTGGTCGACCACCCGTGCGTGATCGGCAAATCGATGCTGTTCAAGCTGTCCGACCTGGCGCGCCTGGGCGGCCTTTCGAGCGTCTGCAACGTGCTGGCCGAGGACTACGTGCTGGGGCAGAAATTCACGCGCGCGGGCTTTCGGGTGGCGCTCTCGTCGTACGTGGTGGGCTCTGTCAATGCTCATCGCTCGGTGCGGGACTTCTGCGCGCGTCACGTGCGCTGGGGCCAGATGCGACGCCGCATCGCGCCCGCCCTTTACTTTGCCGAGCCGCTGCTAAGCCCCCTGCCGTTCATCCTGCTTGGGCTGCTGTGCCTGCTGGGCGGAGCCGAGGTCGCGTTTGCGTCGCGGCTGTCGCTCGGCGCCTTCTTTGGCGCAGGGGTGCTGTTCAAGTTGGGTTCGGACGCCCACGTGCTGTCACGGGTCCGGGGCGAAGGTTTGCGCTTCCGCGAGCTGCCCTGCTGGGCGTGCAAGGACTTGATGCTGCTCGGGATCTGGGCGCTGGGGGCGGTCAAGCGCACGGTGGTTTGGCGGGGGAACGTGCTGCGGATTGGCCCTGGTTCGGAGCTCTCTCCAGCGACCTGACGGCGGCCCGGCGGCCGTTGCGCTACAAGTGGCGCCGGACTAATACACGGCTGTCACCGAACCGTCACAGCCGCCCGATACCCAAAAGACCGGATGGCCCGAATTCTAATAGTCGAAGACGAACAGGATATTCTGTCGGTCCTCGAATACAACCTGCGCCAAGCAGGCCACGACGTCACGACGACTCGCTCTGGCCGTGACGGCCTGCGTCTCGGCAAAGAACTCCACCCTGACCTGATCCTGCTCGACCTGATGCTGCCCGACCTGAGCGGCACCGACGTCTGCAAGCAGCTCAAGGAGGCCCCGGCCACGCGCGGCGTACCGGTGGTCATGCTCACGGCGCGCGGCGAAGAAATCGACCGCGTGGTCGGCTTCGAGTTGGGTGCCGACGACTACGTCGTAAAACCCTTCAGCATGCGCGAGCTGTCGCTGCGCATTCAGGCCATCTTGCGACGCGGCAAGGCCACGCCCGAGAGCGAAGCCAGCATCGAGTTCGGGGTGCTGCGCATCGACCGCGAGGCGCACCGCGTCTGGGTGGAAGCGGCAGAAATCGAGCTGACGGCGCTCGAATTCCGGCTGCTGGTCACGCTTTACGATCGCCGCAATCGCGTGCAGTCGCGCAGCGCGCTGCTCGACGACGTGTGGGGCATTCAGGCGGACATCACCACCCGCACGGTCGACACGCACGTCAAACGCTTGCGCGAAAAGCTCGAGGCCGCGCGTGACTACGTCGAGACCGTGCGCGGCGTGGGCTACCGCTTCGTGGGCACGCCCGAAGAGGCTACGGCTTGAAGTTAGGGCTGCGCGCTCGGCTGTTCGCTTTGGCTCTGGGGGTGGTGGTCGTTGCGGCCGCGCTCGTGAACCTCCAGCTGCGCCCGGCGTTCGAAGCTCACTTGATGAGCAATCTGGAGCGTGAGGTCGCGGGGCGTGCGCGTTTGGTCGCGGCCTTGGCGGAGGCGCAACGGCCCTCGGCCGCGGACGCAGAAGGCCTGACTCGGCTGGCCAAGGAGTTAGCGGCGGAGGCCCACGGCTCGGTGGAGCTGCTGCGCGCGGACGGCGTGCCCCTGGCGACGTCCGAGCGTGTGTTGTCGTCGCTCAGTCGGGCCAACGACGCAGACTTCGTGGCGGCGCGGGCTGCTGCGCGCGGGCAAGGTTCGTTTGGTTTTTTGTTGGAAGGGCGCAACGTCTATTCCGCCGCTGGCTTTCAGTTGGGGGACGGCTCTCAAGCCGTGGCGCGCGTCGGCCGCTCGCTTTCCGCAGTCGACGCCGCGCTGAGCGAATTCCGCGGCAGCTTGATCGCGGGTGCCCTGCTGCTGTTTGCGCTGTTGTTCGTTGCAGCTGGACTCATGGAGCGCTTTACGGCGCGCGGCTTGGCGGATTTGAACGAAGTGGCCCGCCGCATGGCGGGTGGCGACCTGGAAGCGCGCTCGGGGTTGGAGGGTGAGGGTGAGCTACCGGAGCTTGGTCGCACCATGGACCTGCTGGCGCGCGGCCAGTCGTCGTCGCTGAAAGAGCTGCGCGAGGAGCGCGACCGCATGGCCGGCATCTTGGAGGGCATGCAAGAGGGCGTGATTTTGCTCGACTCCAAACGGCGCATCGTGGTGCTCAATCCGGCTTTGCGCGAGATGCTGCTGTTGCCGGCCGATGCCATCGGCAAGCCCTTGCTCGAGGTGGTGCGCAATGCCGAGCTGCGCGACCTGTTCGATCAGGCGGCTAGCGACGACGAGCCGACCACCTTGGAGGTAGAGATTGGCAACATCAAGCCGCGGCGGCTGTTGGCGCGTGTGGCGCGCATGCCGGGCGAGCAGCGCCAATTCGTGGCCGTTTTCGTGGACGTTACGGAGGTGCGCCGGCTCGAATCGATGCGGCGCGACTTCGTGGCCAACGTGTCGCACGAGCTGCGCACGCCGGTGACGTCAATTCGCTCGGCGGCCGAGACGCTGATTGACGGCGCCATGCTGGACGAATCCGCCTGTCCGGCGTTCATCAGCATCATCGACCGCAACGCGCAGCGTTTGCAGCAGTTGGTCGAAGACCTGCTCGACCTGTCGCGCATCGAATCGCGCGGTTTCCGACTCAGCTTCGAGCCCATCGATTTGAAGCCGATTTTTTCGCAAGTGTTGGGGCTGTTCCGCGAGCGTGCCAGCAAGAAGAACGTCGCCTTGGAAGAGCGCGCGCTGGGCGAGTTGCCCAAAGTGCGGGCCGATCGGCGCGCCCTCGAGCACGTGCTGACGAACCTGATCGACAACGCCGTCAAGTACTGCGGCTCGGGCACGCACGTCTGGCTAAGCGTAGGCGTGACGCATGACGCCGTCACGGTCAGCGTTGGCGACGATGGCCCTGGCATCGACGAGCGCCACCTGTCGCGAGTGTTTGAGCGCTTCTATCGGGTGGACGCAGGTCGGTCGCGCGAGGTCGGCGGCACCGGCCTTGGCCTATCGATCGTCAAGCACCTAGTCGAAGCCATGGGCGGAACGGTCTCGGTGGAGAGCCAACTGAACCGGGGAACGACGTTCTCGTTCACGTTGAAACGCACGGAGCAGGAGCAAGAGTCCGCGCGCGCGGTGGCCTGACGCGAGCCGCACGGCGGCGCCTGCCAGCCAGCCGGTGACTTGCGGGTGCCCGGGCGCTTGGAATACGCTCGGGGCATGCGAAACGTTGCGGCCTTTGCCTGCTTGGGGATGCTCGTAGCCAGTGTAGCGGCGGCGTGCTCGGGCGACGAGCGCGTGAAGCGTTCAACGGACGCCGGCGCAGCTGGCGTCGGCGAAGGCGGCGTTGGCGTCGCCCAGGGCGGTGGCAGCAGCAACCCAGCGGCTGGTAGTGGCGGCGCGCCCGCGCCCGGCGGCGGAATGGGCGGCGTACCGGAGGTCAACGGTAACGGCGGAACCGGAGCGCCTTCTCCTATTGAAGAGGGTGGCGGGTCGGGCCTTGGCGGCGGTGGGAGCCCAGCCGTGGATTGCCCTGCGCAGACGGGCAACTTCACTTACAAGTGCGGTGAGGTCGAAACCCTGTGGGCGCCGCAATGGAGCAATACGCTCGATCGCTTCGAGTTGGATGTTAGCAACCTGCCGTTTCCCATCGCGAGCGGCACCGTCAGCTACTTCTACGCTGACGCTGATTTCGCACCGTGCGGAACGGTGGACGTCCAGGTGAGCGGTGACACCGTGACCGCGTCTCCAGGCAACCTGTTCTCCCCCGTCAGCGTGCGCATCTCGACCTTCGCGCTCGTGGACGTGTGCGGCAACCACCACGATTTCGATCCCACGGGCGTGCCGGCCTGCAACGACCTTCGT
>JAYUYU010000616.1:0-11260 GCA_043752365.1 Myxococcales bacterium
CACGACGGCTGAGGGCTGGGAAAAGCCAGCCTCCCGCGTTGCGGCTTGCCAGCCGCGCCAAAAGGCGGAAAATGAGCTCCCTTCAGATGGACGCATCAGGTAGCCGCGACGCCAACCGAGAGTACTACGACGCTTTTTCGGCGGACTACGAGCGCGAGCGCGGGCAAAACGACCCCGGCGGCTACCACGAGCTGCTCGACGAGCTCGAGGCGGGTTACGTGCGGCGCTTTGGTCAGGGACGCGACGTCTTGGAGGTCGGCTGTGGCACCGGCCTCGTCCTATTGCGGATTCGTGAGTTTGCGCGGCTGGCGCGCGGCGTCGATTTGTCGCCGGGCATGTTAGCCAAGGCGCAGGCGCGGGGGCTCGACGTCTCGTTAGGCTCGGCGACGGAGCTCCCTTTCGAGGCCAACAGCTTCGACGTCAGCTGTTCGTTCAAGGTGCTGGCCCACGTGCCGGAGATCGAGAAAGCCCTGTCGGAAATGGCGCGCGTGACGCGCCCCGGCGGCGTCGTGTTGGCCGAGTTTTACAATCCGTTCAGCCTGCGCGGTTTGTTGAAACGGCTCGGACCAGCCGGCAAAGTTGCGCACAGCGCCGACGAGCACGACGTCTTCACGCGCTTCGACTCGCCGGCACGCGCCAAACAGCTCACCCCGCCTGGCTGCGTGTTCGTCGGCGCTCGCGGCGTGCGCATCACGATTCCCAGCGCCAAGCTGATGAAGCATCCTCTCGCACGGCGCGCGTTTCGCGCCGTCGAGCGCGCGCTGTGCGACTCTCCACTCAAGAACGTGGCGGGCTTCTACGTCGCAGCTTACGAAAAGCGCAGCAACGCCTGATCTAACGACCGCCGAGCCTCCCGCTCAGAAGCTGCCTCCGACGGCCACACCGCCGCCCCGGGTGTGAAGGTATGGCTGGGCGCTGATTTGTACGTCTGGTTTTGCGATCGGCGGCCGTCGCGTCGGCGGGCGCGAACGAAGTCGGGTTTCATGAAACTCGGGAACGTACGCGTACTGTGCCTGCAACACCCCACCGACGGCGACTGCCGCGAACCCCCAAAACGAGACCCTCTTGACGGTGCCCCACTGGGTCAAGAGCGCGGCGTTGTCCACTATCCTTCCTCGTCTCGCCTGGGTGTCGGCCTCCACCGCCAGTTGAACTTGCATCGCGATAGAGGCAATTGTCAGCGACCCCAAGAGTACTTCGGATGCCATCAAGGTGTAGCCGAGAGCCTCTTGTCGGTTCTGAATTTGCCCAACCCCGAAGGGCACGAAGGAAAGCACGCGTCGATTCCGCACAACTAGCGTTTCCTCTTGCGCTAACTGCTCGAGCTGACGCATGCGATCGCGGTCTTCAGCGAGCCGCTGTTGACGCTCGCGCGCCTCGGCTTGCGCTTGACGAATGCGCGTTTGCTCGGCAGCCCGGATCTCGTTCACGAGCGAGTCGCGCACCTTCAGAAAGTGCTCCACGACCGGCTGAGGGAAGACCAAGCTATCGGGCGGCTTCATTTGCGGGTTCTCGTGAATCGCCGCGCGCAGCGGCGCATCGGCGGCGTCGCCCTGCCCCGCACCCAGCAAACACGCCGCCCAATACACGCGCGCGTTCTCGACAATGGATGATTGCCGCAGCGGATCTCGCCCGGTCGGGTCGAGCAGGCGCTCGAGCTCGCTGCTGCACTCCGTGTACTTGCCGGCCTCGTACAAACCGACGACGCGTGACAGCTTTGCCTCGTCGCTCAGCTGGTCACCCAACTTGGGTTTGGGTGGGGCCTCGGTCGTTGGTCTAGTGGTGACGGGTTTCGCCGCAGGCGGTCTGGCGGAACCGACGGGCGCCGGCGACTGCGCCCGGGCGTGAGCCGGCCAAAGCGCCCCGACGCTTACAAGCACGACCGCTGACAGGAACCTCTGCATTCAGACGCCGGACCCACCCGGCACCCGGCTTCAGGGGGTACGCGGGAACGTCGAGGTTGTTCCGGGGCTTAGCTCCAGGTCAAATGCTTTTGGCGCTTCCCCGGATTGCTTGGGCGAAATCACGGTGCAGGTCACGGGTAGCGTGGCCTTTTGCATGGGTATTACACGCAGGCCCGGCCCGCTGAATTGGGCGACCTCCCCACAGCTGGCGGTGCTCAAAGGCGACCCTCGAAAATCGAGCGTGGCGGGGTTCCACTCGATGACCCCGCGGACCGTCAGCTCTTCCCCGGCCTGAACGAGCACGGTTTTCGTGACCGACCCCTTGCAGCAGGCGGCGTTCGGCGGGCGAAATTCGAAGGTGTGCTCGCCGGCCGGCAGCTCCCGAGCCGGTCCGAACCAGTTTTCGAAGGGCTGGCCGTTTACCAGCACGGTGGCGTTCTGGGGGCCACTGACGGCGACCTTCACCCTGCCGGTAGGCTCTGGGTCCTTGGGTGCTTCGGGCGGCTTGGGGGTGGCGGCCCCCTTCTTCTTCTTCCTGGCCGTCGGTGCCGGCTCGGCGCTGCCGTCGGGGCGGCCGGCTGCGGGGAGCTTTGCTGGATCTGCCACAATACCCGCGCGACCGGCGGCTGCCACGGCCTTCCGCGGCTCGGTACCGCGCAGCTTGGCCACGATTTTGAACACGCCGCCGAGCATGGCGGCGATGATCAGGCTCCCGGTCAAGATGACCGCGCCTTGCATCAGCGCGCGTCGGAAGCGCTGCCTGCGCGCCAACGATGATACTTCGCTAATCAGATCCGTATTGTCGGGTCGGAACGCCAGCGCGCGGTTGAAGCAAGTCGAGGCCGTCATCACCTCGCGGTCCTCACGCGCTTTGCGGCCGCGCGCTACCAAAGCATCCACGACGCGCTCCTCGAAATCGACCCGGTATTTTTTCGGATCTTGCAGGAACGGGCCAATCTCGGCGGCGGGGTCTTCGAAGCCCGTCAGGCGCAGCTCGGCGCGCAGCGCCTCTGCGACATCCAGCGTGGAGGCGTAGCGATCTTTGGCGTCTTTCGCCAACGCACGATCGACGATGGCGCCGAGCCCCGAGCCAATCGTCGGGCGAGCGCGCTCGGCCGGCGTGAAGGCTCCCTCCAGCACCCGCCGCAGCACCTGCGCCGGGTTCTTGCCGTCGAACGGCAGGGTCCCGACCATGCACTCGTAGAGCAACACACCGAGGCCGAACACGTCCGAGCGCGCGCTGACGTCACCGCCCTCGATTTGCTCGGGCGCCATGTGCGCGGGCGAGCCGAGCACTTGACCGGTGGACGTGACGCCCTGCGCGTCCAATAGCTTGGCGATGCCAAAATCCGTCAATTTGACGAGCTTCTCGGTATATTCGCCGGAGTTGCGCCCTTCGGGCAAAGTGCGCAACAGCACGTTTTCGGGCTTCACGTCGCGGTGAATGACGCCCAAGCCGTGCGCGTGGTCGAGCGATTGGCCCAGCTCGATGCCGATGGCGGCGGCGACCTCGGGCGGCAAGTGCCGTTCGTCGGTGAGCAGCTGGCGCAGGGTCTTGCCGCGCACCAACTCCACGACCAGGTAGCGCTCGTCGGCTTCGTCCTCGGAAACGTCGTACACCTCGACGACGCCGGGGTGCTTGACCTTGGCCACCGCGCGCGCCTCGCTCGCGAAGCGCTGCCCCACCTCTTTGTTCTCACGCAGGTGGCGATGGATGATCTTGACCGCGACTTCGCGGCCCAAGCGCTTGTCGCGAGCGCGGTACACGGTGGCCATGCCACCGTGCCCGATCTCTTCCAACAGCTCGTACTTCTCGAGCTTCGGAAACGAGTGTTCGTGCGCGGCGCTCAGTCAGACCTCCGCCGCGAAGCCATCAGGGAAGTTGCTCCACCCGCACGCCGTTGGTGGCGCCGCGCACGCCGACGCGGGCGCCGTAAACCATGACGAAACGCTCCCCGGACTTGACCAGACCGTTGTCCATCAAGAACTGGCTGGTGCTCCGCACCTGATCTTCGACCGTCGACGTCTTTCCCACGAGCGCCCTAGGAGTTACGCCCCAATATAGCGCGAGACGGCGCAATGTGCGCTCGTCAGATGCGAAGGCCAGAATGGGCGCCGTCGGGCGCGCCTTGCTGACCAAGCGGGTCGTCAGGCCCGTCTCGGTCAGGGTGACGATCAGCTTGGCGCCGACCTCGCGGGCGATGGCGCAGGCGGCGTGGGCGATCGAGTCGGGCGTGGTGTGGTCGGGCTCAGACGGGTTTGGGGCGAAGAAACGGCTGCCTTCGGCCTGACGGATGATGCGATCCATCATTCGAACCGACTGCAGCGGAAATTTACCGCTAGCGGATTCTGCCGAAAGCATGACGGCGTCAGCGCCCCCGAACACGGCGTGCGCCACGTCGCTGGCTTCAGCGCGGGTCGGCCGGGGTGAGTCGACCATGGACGCGAGCATTTCGGTCGCGACAATCACGGGCTTCCGGTGGATGCGACAAGTTCCGATGATTTGCTTCTGGATCACCGGCACCGTTTCCGGCGGCAGCTCGACGCCCAAGTCGCCGCGCGCCACCATGGCACCGTCGGAGGCGCGCACGATCGAGTCCAGGCGCTCGACGGCCCCAGGCGTCTCGATCTTGGCGATGATGGGCGTAGGCTTGCCCTTCCGCTCACAGATCTCCCTCAGCTCTTGCACCTCTTCGGCGCGGCGCACGAACGACAGCGCCACATAGTCGAGGTCCATCGACAAGCCGAAGTCGAGGTCCTTCTTGTCCTTGTCGGTGAGGGCCGGCAGACGCAAGCTGCCGGAGGGCAGGTTGACGCCCATCTTCGGGCGCATCGCGCCGCCGTGCTCCACGATGCATTCGACGCGCTCGCCGCGCACGCCAAGCACGCGCAGCTCGACCTGACCGTCCGAAAGCAGAATGCGATCGTCGGGGCGCACGTCCTGCGACAACGGCTCGTAGGTGATGGCGATGGTCTTGTCGTCGCCGACGTCGCCCGCGATCATGTCGATGCGATCGCCGTTGACGAGCACGGCAGGACCGACCTTGGCGGTGCGGATCTTCGGGCCACACAGGTCTTGCAACAGCGCGACCTGCTTGCCGAGCGCCGCGCTCTCTTGGCGGATTAGCTCGATGCGGGTACCGTGCTCTTCGTGCGTGCCGTGCGAGAAGTTGAGCCGCGCGACGTCCATACCGGCTTCGATGAGCCCACGAATACCTTCGCGGGTGTCGACGGCGGGACCAATAGTGCAAACGATTTTGGCGCGGCGGGAGATCATCTAGGTCGTCCGATTTCTTGTTGGGATGGCACCCGCGCCGGGAAGCGCTGGCGGAGGCCGAGCATGCCACAGAGAAACCAGAGTGTGGCGAGATCAGAAAGCTGAGGCTAGCGGCAGCGGACAGCACCACTTTGGCGAGCGGCCTCTCGGCCCAGCCGTGGTAGACGGACGCGCATGACCGGATTTCGACGCGATGCGCAAGACAGCGCGGTCCTGGGCTCGCTACGCCTTTCTCAAGTCATTCGCGACGCCGAGGTCGAGCTGCCGGCCTATGTCTACGATGTCGACGGCATGACCGAAACGCTGCGGTCACTGCGGCATGGCTTCGGTGACGCCCCGCACCTCGTTGCTTACGCCATCAAGGCCAACAGCGCGGGAACAGTGGTTCGCGCCTTCGCGGCCGAAGGAGCCGGTGTCGATGCTGTCTCGGGCACCGAGGTCGAGCTGGCCCTCTCCTGCGGCATACCGGAAAAACAGGTCGTGATGAGCGGCGTCGCCAAATCCGACGCGGAAATCGACCTAGCGCTGTTCAAAGGCATCTTGTCGATTCAGGCCGAGAGCGTCGAGGAGCTGCGTCGAATCCTGGCTCGGGCGCGCGCTACGGGCCATCGGGCCGATCTTTCGCTGCGTATCAACCCCGGCATCGCCATCGACACGCACTCGCACATCGCCACCGGACACGACGAGGCCAAGTTCGGCATTAGCGAAAGCGACCTTGGCGCGGCTTACGCAGTGATCGACGGTTCGGAAGGGCTTCTGTCCCAGGTCGGCATCTCGGTGCACCTGGGTTCGATGATGACCTCGACGGAAGCGTACGCTCGCTCGGCGCGCAAGCTGTGCGACCTAGCGCGCGAGCGACGTCCGGCCGCCCCCAAGCTCAAGTACGTCGACTTCGGCGGCGGCTTCGGCATCGACTACGGCAGCGCACCCTGCGTGCCGCCTTCCGAATTCGCCCACACCTGTGTGCGCACGCTGCGCGACGCCGGTCTCTCCGACCTGATGATCGTCGTCGAGCCGGGGCGCAGCTTGGTTGCGCCTTACGGCGTGCTGGTCGCGCGGGTCGTGCAAACCAAGCTCAGCGCCGAGCGCCGATGGGTGATGATCAACGCCGGCATGAACGACTTGATTCGCCCTGCGCTTTACTCGGCAAAGCACCGCATCGAGCTGGTCGATGGCTCGCCGCAAGAGCCGGAGTGGCGCGTCGTCGGTCCGGTGTGCGAGAGCAGCGACGACTTTGGCAGCCATGCGCTCGGCGCCGAGCCCTCCGGCCTCGTCGCCATCCGCGACGCCGGCGCCTACGGCTACGTGATGGCCAGCGAATACAACGGCCGCGCACTGCCGAGCGAAGTGTTCCTGAAAGGCGGCCAAATCGTCTCCGTCAGCCGAAGCCCCGGCCGCCACGCCTGGCTTAAACGCCGCCTCGAAGCGTGAGGTTCTCGTGCTCCTCCGCGCTTCGCATGGATCTCGTCGCGACCCTGTCCACCTAGACCGCAGCGGGCGCTCGGCCTCGCCGAGTTCCATTCACTCCGGTCCTCTCTTTCGATCGCGATCTGCACTCGCCAAAGTCGGCTGACCGCGTTCTGGCTCGGGCTTTGCCCTCGCGCACCTTGACCAGCACACGCGGCACTCGAACCCCCGAAGCCGGCGGATTCGAGTCGTGCGCAAATGCGGTTTACGAACCGCGCTTGATCGGATTTGCCGGCGGATGGCTGGGCGCTGAGGTGCGGCCGCTGCTGCTGGGGTTCGGAGTGGGCGCGCGCATGGCGGGGCCGCGGGTGCCGCTGCCCCGCGTCCCGGCGCTGGGCGCCGGCCGACTCGCCGTAGCTTGCGGTGGCGCGGGCGTCACGCCGCGTGGAGGCGGCCGTGAGCTACGCAGAGCCGGCATGGTGTTGGACGAATCCATGCGGCGGGCGCCGCTGCCGCGACCCGGCGGAATGGAGCGTGTTCGATAAACCTCGCCCTCGACGACGACCTCGACACCGAGCGAACGGCAGCGCCGCGCCAGCCGCTCCAGATCGATACCAGCCACGAGCAAAAGGCCCGCAGGCGGCGAAGGATCGACGAACAAGTCTTGGGTTTGACGACGCGTGCGCAACAGCTCGCGCACTTCGGGATCTTCGACCCACAAGAAGCCCGAAGTTGCGACGAACTCTGCACGACCAATCACCGCGCTGGCCTGCGCTAGCATGCGCGCGATCGGATCCGGCAGGCTGGCGACTTGCTCGATGCGCGCCTGAATCACGTCCGCTTCAAAGCCCGCGCCCAGCGCCAGCGCCAAAGTTTGGGCCGTGAGCAAGACGTCGAGCGTACCCGTCACCGCGCCCACTTCGACGAACGGCGAAAGCGACAAGACGTGGCCCGTCTTCGTCAAAGGGCCGATGCGCAGCGCCTGATTGTCGGTGAAACGGCTGAGCTCACTGCTCGACTTGGGGCCCGCGCTGGCGGTGCCCTCGGACAAGAACGCGCGACCACGCGGCGTGATGCGCAGCGTGGGGCCGAGCGAATCGGCTTCGTCGGAATCGGCGTCGCCGATGTCGACGACCCCGAGCGCGTGCAGGCTTTCGAAAGCGATACGACGCGCAATTTCGGCGGGCGTCATGGGCTCGACGGCGGCCCGCAGCGCCCAGCGCTGAATCAGCCGCGCCAAGCCGGGCGCTCGCGAGTCGGAGCGCACGTAGCCGGCGACTGCTTCCCACGGTACCCAGCGACCGTCACCCAGCTCCTGCAAGGCCTCGAGCACTAGGTCGCGCACGCTGCCGACGGCGCTGGCTTCGCGCGAGCCTTGGGCGATGCGCATGACTTCGGCATCGGGGCGAGCTTCGTCCCAGGCGCCGCCGCGCCGCCAAGCGTCGAACAGCGCTTTGCCCAGGCCTCCGACCTCGTGCGACCCGGGCGGCGACGCAATGCTGACGGCCGACGGATCCCACAGGCCAATCGCACGGCTGAGCGCCGCGATGAAGGCGACCCGCTCTGGATCTTTACCGAAGCGCGTCGACAGTTTGCCGATCAGCGACCGAGGCGTGCCGATGTCGGTGCGCAGCTCGAGCGAAGGGTCGCGCACCGTGAGCGCCATGGCCAGCGCCAGCGCCGCCGGCTCCTCGGCGAAGCGCGCGCGGCGGGGCGCGTGATCGTCCGCCAAGACGAAATTCTTTATCTCGTGACGTTGCGTGTCGCGCTCGGCGCGGCGCGCGGCACCGACGACGGTCGCCACTTCGCTCGGGATGATGTGACGGTTCGGGTGGATTGGCACCAGGTAACCCCGGCGTTCCAGCGCGAAACCGACGCCGCGCCGCGAAGGCGTGGCGCCAGTCGCGCCGCGCAGCCGCAACGGCTCGCGCTCCAAGTCGAGCAGCTCGTCGGTCTCGACCTCGCCGCCCACGGTGTCGACGGCCACCAGCAGCTTGCGCTCGAGCGGCGCCAGCTCTTCGAGGTCACGGGCGAGCTTGGGTGCATTGGTGAGCAATTCCCACGCTGGCTCGAGCGCCAGCGCCATGGGCGGCGTGGCAGGACGGCCGAGGTAGTGACCCGCGATGCTGCCGGCGACGTCCTGGCTGACCTGCGATAGGAGCGCCCTGACGCCGCGCGGATCTTCACCCTCCCAGCTGCGTAGCTGGAGCATGAACGCAATGGGTAACAGCAGCTCGACTCCCCGCTGGGCCCCGCGCACGAACACGATGCCCCGCGCCACGAGCGGCTCGACCGCCGGGGGCAGCGCGCTGGCAAGCAGGACGCCTCTGGCCTCGGCAATGCGGTACAGCAGCTCGCGCGTCGGCCCGGCTAGCAGCGACGTGTCCCGGATTTCCGGCAACTGCAGCAGCATGCGCGCCACCTGGGACGGCACATCAATGCGTTTGGCCTCATCCGTCCGGATCTTGAGCCGAGCAATCAGCGACTCCAGCTCCCGCTCGGGGAGCACGCGCAAAACGTCCACGAGCCGAATGGCCACCCCGGGCCTCTCGCTCTGTCCGCTATCGCGTCGGGAGTTACTCATAGATCTACATAGCAAACCGCGAAAACCCTGCTCTGTCCAGTCGGGTAAGTAACCCTTCTCTGTTGCAATCAGTCACCTAGCCCTCGCCTAGCCTTCACCTACCCTTCACCTACCCCACCAGCTCCCGCCCAGCGTGCGTAGGGTCTCGCTCGCTGCGGGAGGCGGGGGCCAGAGCCAGGAGCCTGAAAGGCCCGGTTAGCGGGCTAATCTGGTCCCGAGCCGAGACGCAGGCGTCAACCTCGACTATCCACAGCGAGTCCCATGATCCTCAGAGACCCCGTGCACGGTCTGGTCTCCTTCGAAGCGGAGGAAGAGTCGATCGTACCCGCCCTGTTGGAAGCCCGCGAGCTGCAACGGCTAAGACGCGTGCGCCAAACCGGTTTGGCATCGCTCGCCTACCCGGGCGCGGACCACACCCGTTTCGCCCACGCCATCGGCTCGGCGTGCGTCATGACCAAGCTGGTGCGGCGCCTCAGGTCCATCCACGACTCCTTGCCCTACTGGCAACGGCTGACCACGGAACGCGCACGCGACGCGCTCGCCGCCGCGCTGCTTCACGACGTGGGGCACGGCCCCTTTTCGCACTTGTTCGAGCAGGTGCTGCCGCAGGCGCGCCGCCACGAAGCCTGGACCAGCGAGATAGTGCTGGATTCGAGCACCGACGTGAACCGCATTTTGAGGCGCTTCGACGAAGGCCTGCCGGAGCGCGTGGCCGACCTGGTGCAAGGCAAGCATGAGCTCACGTTCTTGGCCAAGGCCGTCAGCGGCACCTTCGACGTCGACCGCTGCGACTACCTGCTGCGCGACGCGCACGCCACCGGAGTCAGCTACGGCTCCTTCGACCTCGACTGGCTGCTGCGCAGCTTGCGCTTCGGTGTGCCCGCCAATGGCGCGGCGCCACCGTTGGCCATCGACGGCGCCAAGGGCATTCCAGCGATTGAGTCGTTCCTCTTGGCGCGGCTGTTCATGTTCCAGCAAGTGTATTTCCACAAAACAGAGCGAGCCAGCGAGTGGATGCTGTCGCGTATTCTGGAGCGCGTGGGGCGGCTCACTCAGGACGGCACGCGACTCGCCACTACGCCGCGCGCTTTGACTGAAATCGCCATCGCCGGCGAAACGTCGCTCGGCGAATACCTGAAGCTCGACGACGCTACGTTGTGGGTCGCCTTGGCCAGCTGGTGCGACGCGCCCGACCCGCTGTTGTCGGATTTGTGTCAGCGCTTCTATGCGCGTCGGTTATTCAAGACCTACGAGCTGTTTGGGGAGCAAGCCACACCCGCCGCGCGCTTGACCGCCCTTGAAATCGCCCGCGACATCGCCCAGCAAGAGGGTTTGGATCCGCAGGTCTACGTCGGGCTCGACGCCGCCTCGACAGTGGCGTTCGACGACTCCGAGGACCCGCTGACGGTCGTATTCCCGAACGGAAAGAGCCGCGCGCTGTCCGAAGTTTCGTTCCTGCTCGCACGCCTACAAAGCGAAAGGATGGAGCGGGTGCGGCTGGTGTTCGCGCCCGAGCTCAGAGACCGCATCATTCTTGCGGTCGGAAACCAAAACTGGGCATGAGGCTACCGGTGCTGTCGTGGCTGCTCGCGCTGAGCGTCGGTTCGGTCACCATGTCGTGGGGCAGCGCTGCGCGCGCTGAAAGCCCGCCACCCGAGCCTGCGCGGCGCCTGCACGCTCCCCTGCCCGGCTCCGACGGCGTCTACGGCCGCTTCGACGGCAGTCTGGCGTTGGCGGCTAGCCTGGGCGCGGAGCTCGAGGCTGGCGAGCCGCGCGGCGCGCTCAAGCTTTCGGCTCACTACCTATGGACGGCGGGCGTTTACGCGCGCTACTCGGACGCGTTCGGTAGCGCAGACGCACGCCCCGCGCGCGTGGCGTCGCTCGGCGTCGACGTACGACCGCTATTTTTACCCCGTTTTGCGCTCGATACCGAGCACGGCCCCGCGTTCCTGGATCTCGCGCTCGACTCTGTCTCGCTGAACGCTGGAGCCTACTTCGCGCAGCCGTTGCCCCGCGACTTCGGCGACGAGCGAGGCTTCGAGGCCGGCGTGGGCTTCGGCCTGCCGCTGTGCGGCGAAGCGCGCGGCC
>JAYUYU010000617.1:0-4579 GCA_043752365.1 Myxococcales bacterium
TCAGAAGGGCGAAGTGTTCGCCATCGCCAACGACATCAAGTCCTCGTCGGCCGCGCCATCGCGCTCGCGCGGCACCGACGCGCCCGCTCAGCCCAACGCCCCGGGCGGCAAGACCAAGGGCAAAGGCACGCTGTACAGCTTCAGCGTAGACGGCAAGCCCGACCAGTTGCTCGACGACACCGAGGAGCACTACACCAGCCTCGCGCTCGACGACGAAGGTCGTCCGTACGTCGGCACGGGCGTCGAGGGCCGCGTGTACAGCGTCAACGCCAGCCACACCTCCGTGCTCGTGGCCGACGCCGAGGAGCGCCAAGTCGGCGCGCTGGTCATGGCCGGTAAGGACCGCTACGTAGTGTCTAGCGATCCGGCTGTCGTGCACGCAGTTAAGGGCACGGGTGGTCCCGACGCCGTCTGGACCAGCAAAGTGCTCGACGCTGGCATCCGCGCTCGCTTTGGCCAGCTGTCGTGGGACGCCTCTGGAACGCTCGAGCTTTCGACTCGCACCGGCAACACCAAAGAGCCGGACGACACCTGGAGCGCGTGGAGCAACGCCGTCACGGCGCCTGCGCTGGTCACCAGCCCCGTTGGTCGCTATTTGCAGGTGCGCGCTCGCTTCGCCAAAGATCCGAACGCGGTCTTGAACCAGGTCGAGGTCGCGTTTTTGACCGACAACTTGCGTGCGGTGCTGACGAACGTCGACGCTCGCGGCATCGACGGCGAGACCGGCGACGACTCGCCGAAGGCCTCCGGCGGCCCCGTCACGCGCCGCGCCGAGTCGACGCTGAACCTGACGTGGAAGCTCGACAACCCGGACAAGGACGAGCTGCGTTACCGCTTGCAGTACCGGTTGCTGGGCACGACCGATTGGTTCGAGCTGCTCAAGCCGGGCGAGAAGCTGACCAAAGAGAACTACAGCTGGGAAACGTCGGATCTGCCCGAGGGCCGCTACCGCGTCCGCGTCACGGCCAGCGACGAAATCTCGAACCCGCCCGATCGCGCTACCAAAGACACGCGCGAGAGCGGGATCGTGTTGGTCGACAACACGCCGCCCACCATCGACGCGCTGGCTGTTGCCGGCACGCACCTCAAAGGCATCGCTCAAGACGGCGTCGGGCCAATTGCGCGCATCGAAGTTTCGGTCGCGGGTAGCGACGAATGGTTCCCCTATTTTCCGGCCGACGGCATCTTCGACGAGCAACGTGAAGAGCTCGACGTCGACGTGAAGAACCTCGCCAAGACTTTGCCCGCGCTCGTCAGCGTGCGCGTCTACGACAAGGCGTCAAACTTCGTCGTCCGCTCCTTGCTCGTCAAGTAGGCGCCGTGTACGAGCGGTGCGAGGGGCAGGGACGCGCTCTCGCCCTTGCCGCTCTGCGGGCTGTCCCCTAACGCCTGACGCCTGACCTCGGGCTCGTGAGTCTCGGCCGCGTCTGGTTGAAGCCCCGAGGCGCCTGAAGCTAGGGAGAAGTCTTCTTCTTTTCGGCTTCTTCCTTGGCCTTTTTCTTTTCGGCTTCTTCTCTGGCCTTCTTCTCGGCTTCTTCCTTGGCCTTTTTCTTTTCGGCTAGCTCTTTGGCCTTTTTCTCTTCGGCCTCATTGGCCTTTTGCTCGGCCTTGGCCTTTTTCTCGGCCGCTTCTTTGGCTTTCTTCTCTTCGGCCTCATTGGCCTTTTGCTCGGCCTTGGCCTTTTTCTCGGCTTCTTCTTTGGCCTTCTTTTCTTCCCGCTCCTTGCGCCTCTCCTCGCGCTTCTCCTCGCGCTGCTTCCTGTCGTGCCCGTTGCCATCCTTGTCGTGGTGGCCCCGGTCCCTGTCCCCGTCGTGGTCGCTACGGCCGTGGTGACCGTCGCGACCGTCGCGACCGTCGTGCGGAGCCGCATACGCACCGCTCGTGGCCAACAGCACGCCTGCGCTCAACGACCACCACAATTTCTTCGCCCTAATGTGCATAAGCTCGTCCCTTCCGATTTGACGGAGTGGTTGAACTTCGAGCCTACGCCTGCGGCTCGAGAATTCTCCCCACCAATCAAACCGTGATCTTAGGGCAAAGGGCGAACTTCTGACCGCGTGACGGCCAAACGTCCCGCCCGAAGCGCGGGCCGTGAAGTCGTGGTTTCCGGCCGAGTCTTGGGCTTACTTGCGGACGGCGCGTACGCTGGTTTTGGCGTCAACCTGCGAAAAAGCTTCTTTGACCCAGCGGTCGCGTACCTGCTTCGCTAAGTCCGGGTGGTCGCGCCATGGCACCGCCACCGCGTAAACCAAGCAGCCGTCCGTGTAGGCCGGGTACGCGGCCCACGCCGCCGAAAACGCGGTGGTGCTGAAGGCAGCCGAGAACTCGCCGTCGACAGCGTGCACCTCCAACCGCTGCTCGCGCCAACGTTGGTGGTGCACCGCGAAGCGCCCGAACTTGACGTTGAACGGCTTGGTCTGCGGGCGCCCCCACGCTTCGAAGCGGCGCATGCACGTCTCGGACGTCACAGGCGTACCTGCCGGCACCTCCTGCACGAAGCCAATGGCCAGTACGTGGTGGTCGTTGCCGTACCGGAAGCCGACGAAGTGCTCGACGCCCCAGTAACGCACCCGCTTCCAATGATCCGAGTCGGGCAGCGGCACCAGCAGCTGGTCGTCCCGATCGCTGCGTTGCCCCCACGCCTCGTCCAGTTGTCTAAACAGCGCGGCTTCCTCCGGATCCTTAGCGTCGCCGCCAGGCTGCTTCACTGTCACGCTCTTTGGTGAGGGCGGCTTGGGACGAGCCTTCGCGGCGACTACAGCGGGCGACGCCGCACCACCCTGCTGGGTTGCGCCAGCAGTCGCGGGATCTTGAACCGGGGGCGAGCTAGCGGCGCAGGCGGACAACGCGCCGCTCAGGCAAAGCGCGCTGAACCAGGATTGTTCCACGACCGTTCGACGCTTCAAGACTCCCCATTATGCATCACGCTCGCTTCCGCCGCCCGCCGCCGCAGGAAGGCCAAGCAAACCCGCTGCCGAGCGGGTCTAGGCGGTTCCGGGCGGGGCCTCACGCGCCCGCGGTCAACCCGGGCGAGCCCAGCTCGGCCTCGAGCGCTCGGATGCGCTGTTCGGCCTCCCCGCCGCGCTGGCGTCCCCCGGCTTCGCGCTGGCGTCCCCCGGCTTCGAACCGGCAGCCGCAGCGATGCGCTGATATCGCACGCTATTGCAACACGCCCCCGCACCGCTCACCCACTACGTGGGTCGTGCAGATTCACGCGCTCGGTCTGGTGGGCTAAATCTCGAAAGTTTGCATGCGAATCTGATTCAGATCGTGCACGCCCAGGCCCAGCTCGCTGCCGGTTTGGATGTAGCGCGCCTCGCGACCCGCGTCTTTCAACGAGGGCAGGTTGCGAGCCTTGCGCTCCTCGTTGACGACCTTCACGCCCATCGTATCCATGGCGATGGGGTCCGTGCAGACGTACAGCGCGCCGTGCGGAATGCGGGTCTTTGGGTCCTTGTCGAGCGGACCCTTGTCGTACATGACCTTGAAAGCGTCCGTGATATGCAGGCGCACGCGGCTGGTCACAATCGGGTGATTGTAGAGCATGGCAATCTGCGGGCTGGCCTGGTGCGCGTGGTGCTCGTGCGGGTTGTTGACGTTGCCGTGCGTGATGTTCTTCAGCGTGCCGGTATAGCCAGAGATCGAATGATCTTTGATCATCGTGATGTTGATGACGGCTGTGGCCTGGGTGAAAATGCGCGCGTACTTGGTCTTGATGCCCTGATAGATCCTGATGTCGGGCATTTTATGGTCGGTGTTGTTGTGGGTGCCGGTGGCGACTCCGGCCGGCAACGTCCACTTGCGCACGCCCACGCGCGTCCCCGCCAGAAAATCCGGAAACTGCTCGTACACGATGATTTTGCTGGCCGGCACGCCCAGCGCCAGCACGGCTTCCACCACGGGCAAAATGACCTCGTAGTTGGTGGCCATGGTGTAGGTGCCCTTTTGGCCGGCGATGCCGTTGACCTTAATGGCCACGACGTCGTCCTTCGAGATGAAACGACCCATGGAGTCGTTCAAGTTGTTGCCGCCCGTGAACTCCATCATCGCCTTCTCGAGCAGGCTCTTGGCGACCTCGGCCTTGGGCCAAAGCTGGTTGGGCTGCATGAACGAAGCGAAGTCGCCCTTGGCGCTGACCTTCGTAATTTTTCCAGGCGTGGTGAGCGGCGTGAAGCCGGCCGGCGCCTTGGCGATGTACGAATCGATGTTCGGGGCGGCCTCGCTTTCGTGCGAGCCGAGCGTGATGGCACCGGCTGCCGCAGCAGCACCTGAAACGAAACCGCGGCGAGTGGTGTGGGGCATACGCTGTGTCATCACGACCTCCGGGCCCGAACCTAACACGCTGGCCGCCGGCTCGCCACCAGACGGCCAGGGTACAGGGCGGCGTTTGTTGGTGTTTTTGGGGCGAAGGCGCCTTGGCACGCGGCTCGCAATAGTCCTTGCCGTCACCCGAGGTTGGGTGACGCATCAAGGAAGAACATCATGGATCAATCTAGGCTCAAGGTTTGTTACGTCATCACTCAGCGCGGCGAGAAAAAGTACTGGAACCGCGTCGGCGTCGCGTTTCTCAACAGCGACG
>JAYUYU010000618.1:0-4577 GCA_043752365.1 Myxococcales bacterium
CAAGACCGGGCAGAAGCGTGTACGAGCCTGTGACCCTGATTGCGAACGAATTTGGACGGAGCACCTCGATGAAACCAGGACGCGAGGAGCCCATGCCGATGATCACACCGCCGCGTTGCCCACCCCATTTACCGAGTCCTCAGTCCAGCACGGGACCAGGCTACACTGGGAGCAGAGCGAAGTGAGACGGGCCCACTGCGCCGTCTACCCTTCGACACCGATCGGCGATCAGGCGTCTTTCTGGAGCGGGACACGAGGCTCGAACCCTTGGCAAAGCAGGAAACGCCGAGCAAAAGGCGGGTTTGGTAGCTCCAGTGGCGGCGCCTCACCCGGGGTCCAGCGGGGCTAACTCCGCGGAACAATCGCCCCGATCGGAACGATTTGTACGCTTTGAGGTGGCTTCGTTCGTCGCTGGCGGTAGCCCTTTGCTACGCCTGATCGAGCGGAGCGGTCAAGCCGCCCCGTCGGCGCTGCCGGGGCTCGGGGTCGAGTTGGAGCGGCTTTGCCGGCCGAGAAAGGCGGCGTCGTGAGCCCCTTTGACGGGGCCCTGCCACTCACCGACACTGGCCCAGTGGCCAGCCCACGCCGACCGCGAACACCGACCGCTCCGAAGCCCAAACGCGGGGTGAGGCTTCAGGGCAAAGCGCTGCACGACGCTGTGACCGCGGCTTGCCTCGTGGAATTTCAGGAACGCATCGGCAAGCCATGGGATCGGAAACACAAGCGGGTCTTGGCTCGCATTCCCGACCACTCGCTCGAAAAGCGCGCGAGAGAGATGCACGCCGAGCTGCGGAAGCTGTTCCGCCGAGCCGCTGCGCTCACTGAAGAGATCCAAGAGGAGCCGCGCAAAGCCTGGGCGGACAAGGTCACGGCCAAGCACAGGGGGCGCGCCTCGGTCTGGCTGGCGAGTTGGGTCCCGGAGCACATTTCGCAATTGCTGCGACAGGCCACTTTCGGCGGACCTGACGACTGGGGCCCGTTGCGTGACGACCTCCGTACTCGGCTCGTCGACACGCTCGAACGCTACAACCACTTCGGTCTGCCCCACGGGACGTGGCTCAGCGCCCGAAGCTACTCCCTTATCGCGTTGCTCTGTGGCTCGTGGCCGACCGTTATCAAAGGTCGCGAATATTCGGTGCCGGAACTCATTCGGCTCGAACAAAAGGCAATGGAAAAGCCCTTGGAGCGCTACGGCGTGAAGCCGATGTGGTTCGCGGTGCATGGTTCGCCGGGGCGCGACCCGAAGCGAAAACCCGGCGACAAGCTAGAGGTTATTCGTCAGGGACAACCCGACGAGCAGCGCGTGCTGATGCGACCGTCGCCTATCAAACGTATCTAGCGCGAAACGCCACCACGTCACCAACCACGCAGTGGTGGCGTTTACACAAAAAGTAGTCGGCGCATCCTCAACTTCGAGCTTTGGAGGCTCGGAGAATGAATATCGGTCGCCCCATTTCCGAAGATGCCCAGAAGGCCGCGCGGGATTTGATCCAGCGTCTCGGCCTGAATGCCGCAGCGAAGAGGCTGGGGCTTACCAAGTACACGGTCGCGAATGGCGCCGCCGGCGCAAGCATCTCGGTGCTCGCCGCCTCCGTCTTCGAAGAGCGCGTGCTCCCCAAGAAAGTCGCATGAAACGCGACGCCCGGGTTGGCGCCCGGGCCTGTCGCTCACCAGCGGAGAACGTTGTGAATCACCAGCACCCACAAGTCAACGCGAACCTCGCGCTCATCGAGGCCATGAAGGCGGAAGCCGCCGCGCTCGAGGCGCAAGCTGCCGCCAAGCGCGCTCAGGCTGCAGCTCTCGAGCTGACCGTCGGCGGCACCAACGACGGCGACTTGCTCAACGTCGACCAGGCGTTGCAGGAGTACGGCTTCGGCCGTGACGCGCTGTTAAACGCCAACCGCGCCGGCAAGCTTGAACTTGTACGCGGCGCCAGGAACAGGATCACCGTTCAGCGTTCGGCGCTGGAGGCGTACATCAAAAGCCGCCCCGTCGTTCGCCCGCGCAAAGCGGCGCCCGCTGAAGATCTCGGTGACTGGGAAGCGCAAGCAGAGCGCTCCCTTCGCGCCGTGAAAGGCGGGCGCTGATGCTCAAGGATCACGTCGATTACGACAAGCTGAAACGCCAGCTTTGGGCGTGGCAGATGGACGGCGGCGCCGAACCTGCACCTATCGCGACTTGGCGCAAAGCGCTTGCTGGTGAGGTCTGCGGCGGATGCGGGCAAGCATTCCGCGAAGGATCTCCAGTGATGGAGGCAGTCGCTGACGGGTCGATCGGACACGCAGCCTGTCACACCGGCGGCAGTATGAAGGTCACAACGTTGCGACCCAAGAGGCGCAAATGACCCTCGCCGATCTGGTCTACATCGAGCTGGCGGTACCGATAGCGGACCCCGAAGCCGAGACGCTCAGCAGCCACGTGGCACGAGCGAAGCGCCTGCTGCGTGAGAGCGACGAACGCCGTCAAGCGTGGCTTGAGAGCGTGCGTCGGGAGGCGCGTCATGGCTGAGCTAATCACCAAGATCGACCGCGCCCCACGCGGCGAGCTGCACGTCACTCTGCAGTACTCGAAGGAGAACGTGCCGTTCGTTGAACTGCAGCACAAGAACCCAGATGGGTCTGTTGGCCGCGGCTCCACCGTCAAGGCGACGGAGCTTCCAGCGCTCGTAGTGGCGCTGAGCGCGCTTGACATTCGCTTACGGCAGAAGGCCCAACAGGACCGACGCCCCGGCGCGGTCGCTCGGGAGCTGGCCGAAGCGCGCCGCGAAATGGAGATGTTTTGAGCGGCGCAAAGCATCGTCGCAAGGGCTCCCGCGTCGAGCGCGAGATCTGCGCTAAGCACGTCGAGATCGGCGTGCCGGCCAAGCGCGTGCCGCTGTCTGGTGCGGCGGCTGGCTATCCCGGCGACGTACTGATCGAGCTGCCCGACGGCGATCTGCTCGGCGAGGTCAAGGCTCGCAAGTCGGGCAGTGGCTTCAAGACGCTCGAGAAGTGGTTGGGCGCGAACGGCGTGCTGTTTCTGCGGCGTGACAACGCGGAGCCGATCGTGCTGCTGCCGTGGTCGACGTGGGCGCGGCTGCTTCGGAGGTCGGCATGAGTGGCAACCCTCACCTGCGCATCGTCGAGCCGACGGATGGCAACTGCAATGAACTGGAGGTCCGCACAGCGCTTTGGCGGCGCTTCTCCCTCGTGACGGAGAACCAACCCGTTGAGGTCGTGGCCTTCACCGACGGGCCCATCTACGTCTCCTACGCGACCAGCGAAGCGGACCAAATCCGTCTTGCACGTGAAGCGGAGAATCTCCGCGGCTTCCGCGGCTGCTACGTGCTCGTGAACGGTCCGATCAATCCGGAGATCACATACCGGTACGAGTTGAACACCTGGTGCAACGCCAAGCCGGGTCGTGCCAACGACAGCGACATTCAGCTCGTGAGCGCGGTGTTCATCGACGTGGACCCGGTTCGCCCCAAGAACATCTCTAGCACCGACGCTGAGCACCGTGCTGCCTGGGAAGTCTCGGCGCGCATACGCGAGTTCTTGGTTGGCACCTTGGGAGATAAGGCCGCGATCGGCCACGGGAGCAGCGGCAACGGCTTCTTTTCGCTGGTCGCGCTCGAGCCTTTCGCCCCAACCAAAGAGACAACATTGCGCGTCTCGGAATTCTTGAAGCTGCTCAATCGCGAGTTCGGTACCGACGCTGTGAAGGTAGACGGCACGACCTTCAATCCCGCTCGCCTCATGCCGGCGCCCGGCACCTGGAAGCGCAAGGGTCGGAACGCTCCGGAACGCCCGCACCGCCTCACTACGTTTACTTGTGCACCCGATGTGCGCCGCGTCGCGCTGGAGGCGCTCTGCTAATGGCGAACGCTGCCGAAGTACTACGAGCCAAGCATGGCGATCAACCAGTCACCGCGCGACCAAAGCGCGCGACCGTGGCGAGTGATGGCCCCTACACGCGAGCGAACGCCGTCGGTACTACAGCCTTGCTGGACCGACTGGGCATCGAGCATTGGTCGACCGATCGCGGCGAGTTCTTCGTTTGCCCCGGCTGCGGCGAGCGTGATTCGTTGGTGGGCGACACCGGCGGCGGCAAGTGCTTTCACGACCGCTGCAGCGACGTCGGGGTTGGGGAGAAGCGTGGATTTCGGACGAACGTTGCCCTGGTGGAAGCAGTCAAAAATCTGAAACCGCTCGAGGCGGCCAAGTGGATCTGTGAGGCGTTCGGCGTCGAGAAATCCAAGGCGAAAGAGCAAACGGACCCGATGCAGGGTGACCTGCACCAGCACACGGACGCCGAAGCACCGACCGCAACGCCTCCAGCTGGAGCCGAGCAGAAGCCGCAGACTGACTGGGTCGTGGTCCTGCCTGAGCAGATCTTCGCGCCTCTCGCCGAGCCCGACTATCTGATCGCTGGCCTCATTCGCCGTGGTGGCTTGCTTGAGATCCAGGCCTACGGCGGCAGCGGCAAGTCCTGGCTTGCCGTTAACCTGGCACTTTGCTTAGCCAGCGGTTCGCCGTGGCTTGGACGACTCGCCGTCAAGCCGAGCACGGTCGTGTGCCTCGACTACGAAAACGGCT
>JAYUYU010000619.1:0-11203 GCA_043752365.1 Myxococcales bacterium
CCGACCGGGTCAGTGGCGTCGTCGCCGCAGGCAGTGATGGAGAGCGCGGCGATGGTGCCGACGCTCAGGATGAGACCAAGCTTTATTAGGTTCTTCATAGTTCGTATCCCCTTGGCTAACGCGGCCGAAAGCATCCGAGAAGAAACGGCCATCGTCAAGGCAACCAGCAGAAAAACCGCCCCAAAGACTGGAGCCACACTTCTACAAGTAGCTACTTGGCGCTTTTAATCACACGACCTTACTGTAGGTCTTCCTCTTACCCAAAGCGGGGCGGAATGGTCGGATGAGTGCTCAGCCGTCAGCCGTCGCCGGCAGCCGGCACGCTGCGCGGTCGCTTGCTGGACGTGCGCGGCAGCTCTTCGACGTTCGGCAAGCGTTCGACTTCCATGCGCTCGGCGCGCCGCGTGGTGGCGCGCGTGACGGTGAAGCGGAAACCGCGCCACTCGACGCTATCGCCGATGCGCGGTACGCGACCGACCAAGTCAGCGACGAAGCCAGCCACGGTCACCATGTCCGAGTCGGCATCCACCCCCAAAATGTCGAACAACTTGCGGGTCTCGGCCATGCCGCGGCAAACGAGCTTGCCATCCGCACGACGGATGATCGACTGGTCGACGCGATCGGTCTCGTCCTCGATTTCACCGACGATTTCTTCGAGCACGTCTTCGAGCGTGATGATGCCCTGCGTACCGCCGTACTCGTCGACCACCAGCGCCAAGTGCCGGCGCTGTTCCTGGAACGTGCGCAGGACGCGCTCGAGCTGCGCCGAGCCGGGAATGACGAGTAGCGGCGTCGCAAGCGACTTCCAGTCGGGATCTTCCGGCGTTTCGCGCAGCTTGAACATCAAGTCCTTGATCAGGACCATGCCTTCGAAGCGGTCGGGATTGCCGTCGACCGTGAACGGGAAGCGGCTATGCCCGGACTCGCGCACGACCTGGAGGTTCTGCTCCAAATCGCGCTCGCCCGACAGGTAGATGACGCGCGCGCGCGGCACCATCACGTCGTACGCCGTGAGCTCGCGCAGGGCAGTCGCGCCTTCGATCATGTCAGCGACGCGGCCCGCCACTGCGCCCTCGCTGCGGCCGAGCGCCACCAGCAGCTTGATCTCTTCGAGCGACGTAACGGGGTTGGCCGTGTCGCCACGCAAGAGCCGCGCGAAAATGCTAGTGAGCCACAAGATGGGCCGGAGCACGATCACCAGCACGCGCACCGTGTAAGCAATCGGGATGGCGAGCTGGGCCGCGTAAGTCACGCCGATGGTCTTCGGCACGATCTCCGAAAAGATCAGGACGGCGATCGTGAAGCTGAGCGAGAACACCCACAGCGTTTTCTCGCCGAAGACGTTCACGTACATGGCGCCGCACACCGAGGCGCCTACCGTGTGCGCAACCGTGTGAAACGAGACGATCGCCGCGATGGGCAGATCGATCTCGCGCTTGAAGTCGCGCAAAATTTCCGCGCCCCGCGAGCGCCCCAGCCCCTCGACCTGGGCGTGCGTGACACTCAGCACCACCGCCTCGCTCACTGAGCAGATGAACGAAACGATGAGCGACCAAAGAACGACTAGAACGAGAAGCAGCATGATGGGGCGAACCGACGTCGAGCCCCGGCAGGCTAGCATTGCGCACGCAAAGGCCCGCGTGTCGGGCGTTCGCGGCTAAAATAGCGCTAGTTTGTGGCGGAGGTCGGCGCTCAGACGCGCGTCGGCAGCCCAGCCGCACCGCCAGCGGCCGCTAGCTCCTGCTGCTGCTTCTGGAGGTACTGCGCGACGGCCCTCGAGCGCTCGATGGCGAATTGCTTCACTTCGCGGTTCTGCGAGCCGGCTAGGGCGTTGAGCAGTTTGGTCACGCGGTCGATGTGACGCCGCTGGAACAACGCTTCGAAGTAGTTGTTCGCGAGCCGCACGTCGGCGGTCATCTTCGACTCGTGCTTGGAGAGCAACGAAATGACCGAGTCGAGATCGCCGGCTTGGCCGTAGAGCGCCGACAAGCAAATCAGCGCCAGCGGATCGCCGTCGTTGCGCTCGACGGCCTTCTTGGCGAACTCGACGGCCTTGTCGCGAGTCGCTTCGTCGTTGGCGTACAAGCCCTGCAGAGCAATGTAGGGCGCAGCCGTGCGCTTGTTCGGCTCGATTTCGGCCAGCTCTGCGACGACTTTGATGGCAGCCTCTTCGCTGTCGGCAGCGCGGACTTGCGAGTACAAGTAAGCCCAAGCGTCGACCGCGTTCGGTTCGATCTTGATGGCGGCCTCGATGGCCTCGCGTTCCTTCGCGCTGTCCTTGCGGCCTTGGTAAACCTTAGCCAGGTGCAGCGTGGGGAACGGATTCTTGGTGAGCAGGTTCTGAGCGCCCTTCAGCGTGGCCTCGGCCTTGTCCCACTTTTCCTGCTGCAGCTGCGCAATACCGAGCGCGAGCCAGTCGTCACCGGTGCCGCCAAGCGCCACGAGGCGGCCCAGCACTTTTTCAGCCTGCTCGAAGCGGCCGTACTTCATCAGCTCTTGCGCGTAGAGGCGGCCGCGGTTCACGTCCGCGTTGTTCTCTTGCCAGTGCTTGTCGAGCCCGCCGAGCAGGTCGTCGAGGCCGATGGCTATCGGGCGGCCCTCGGCGTCTTGCACCTGCACCGCAGGGCCATTGAAGCCGAGCATCTTCCACATTTGGTCGAGCTCGAGCGCAACGGGGCCCTTCTTGATCGAGTCGAGCAGCTCGTCTGACGGCTTGCTCAGCGGCAAGACGATGAGCGCGTTGCCCGGCACGCCACCCGGAAATGCGCTGACGGGCGCGACGATGGCGGCCCCGCCCTGAAGCTGCAAATTGGTAGACGGGTCGACTCCACTTGGCGGATTCTGCTCGGTCATGCGGCGGCTTTCCTAGCATTGCGGCGCAGTTTGCACCAGACCCCGCCGGACACGAGCAAGAGCGCGAGACAACAGGCAGGCGGGGAAACGGGAGGGCGAGCCGCTCGATTGCACAGAGACGCCACGGGGCTTGCTCGGGTAGGCCCGGTTTCTGGTGGAGCGGTGCCGCCCAGCTGGGCGGCGGGACGGGCCTACCTGAGAAAATTAGAGGCCCGGGGACAGCTGCAAGTTTCCGGGAGTTGGCAGGCTAACCGGGAGCCGGCAATAGTACTCAACATGAAGCCGCGAAGCCTGTCCCGACTAGTCACGCTCGGAAGCGCGCTCTCGACGCTGCTAGCTGTGTCGATCTGGCAATCCCCGGCCAGCGCCGACAGCCTGATCATCAAGAACCCGGGCGATCACCCGCGCTACGTGTTCGAGGCCGAACCGCACCTGGTGCTTGGTCTCATCGAACCGCCAGGTTACGCTAACGGTAGCGGCTTCGGCGTGGGGTTTCGCGGCTCGATTCCGATCGTGCGCAACGGTTTCGTGCCCTCGATCAACAACTCGGTGGCCATCGGCTTTGGCATCGACTTCGCCCGTTACGGGCGCGGCGACTATTGTGCCGATGGCGGCCCGCTACCCGATTGCGACCGCATCCGGGCGGACGGCTTCAACGAGTTCTATTTCCCCGTCGTGCTGCAGTGGAACTTCTTCTTGAGCCGCAATTGGTCGGTCTTCGCCGAGCCGGGCGTGGCCTTGAACTACCACGCCTGGGACGGCCCACGTGCGCTCGACGTCGACCCGTTTATCTTCTTCCTTGGCGGTCGCTACCACTTCGCGGACAAGGTGACGCTGACGATGCGCATCGGCTATCCGGCGTTCTCGGTGGGTTGTTCGTTCCTTTTGTAGAGGAATTACGCCGGATGGCCCCCCCGGGCCCAGCACGCTATAAACAACCGCGTGAGCCTCCTGTACATCGCGGCCGGCATCATGGGCCTTGGACTTTTGGTCGTGGTGCACGAGGCCGGCCACTTGCTCGCTGCTCGGGCGGCCGGCATGCGCGTCGTGCGCTTCAGCATCGGGTTTGGACCGCCGCTCTTGCGCTACCACAGCAAGAAGACCGACACGCTGTACCAGGTCGCGCTGATTCCGTTCCTGGCCTACGTGCAAATCGCCGGCATGAACCCGTTCGAGGAAATCGACCCGGACGACAAGACCTCGTACGCGAACGCCTCGCTGTTCGCGCGCGTGTGCGCGATCTTGGCGGGGCCGATGGCCAACTACCTGTTCGCCTCGGTGCTGTTCTTCATCTGCTTTGCGGGGGCGGGTGTGCCGAAGCCCACCGCCACCGCGACCGTCGACGTGCTGGAGAAGAGCGCGGCGCAAGCTGGCAAGCTGCGAACGGGTGACACCATCGTCGGCGTCAGCGGCGCCAAGGTCACCGACTTCGAGTCGATGCGCCAAATCATCGTCAAGAGCCCCGGGAAACCGTTGGAGTTCGAGGTCCTGCGCGGTAAAGAAAAGCTGACCCTCACCATCACGCCGAAGAACGAGAACAACGTTGGGCGCATCGGCGTGCAACCGGTGACCAAGAACGTGCCGGTAAGTCTGAAAGTCGCGGGCACGCTGGCCCTCACCACGCCCTACCTGGTGGTCAAGACCTCGATCATCGAGATCGGTCGCATCATCACCTTCCAAACCAAGCCGGTTCTGAGTGGGCCCGTCGGCATCGTGAGCGAGACCTCGAAAGCCGCCAGTGAGGGCTGGGTTTCGTTCGTCTCGCTGCTCGGCGTGATTAGCGCCTATTTAGGTGGCTTCAACGCACTGCCGTTTCCGGCGCTCGACGGCGGCCGCTTGGCGTTTCTAGGCTACGAAGCCATTACCCGCCGTAAGCCCAATGCGCGCATCGAGGTCGTGGTGCACGCGCTCGGCTTCGCCATGCTGCTCACGCTGATCGCCATCGTGACCTTCTCGGACACCAAAAAGGTCATCAACAGCGCCAGCGAAAAAGCAGACGCTTCGGCCCCCACCCCCGCCCCGCCGCCCAGCAACTCCAAGCGCTGAGGCCGAACTAGAACCCATGAGATTCGCGCTGGCCATCCTGACACTCGGCCTAGGCTCCGTGGCCTGCGCTACGCCCAAAGTTAAGCTCGACGAAGGGCCTCGCGAGTACGTCGCGACCGACTACGACAGCGTGCTCAAGAGCTGGACACGCGACAAGCAGTTCACCAACGTGAACGTGATGGACAACGTGCTCAGCGTGACCGCGACCTACGAGTCGTGGGACTTTCGCTGGGCATACGTGATCCGCTACGCAGAAGATTACCGCTTGACGGTCGATCAGCGTCACTCGCTCTTGGAGCGATCGCTTGCCGAGGCGCGTGACGGTCACCAGTTTTACGTCTCGCTCTACACGCAACGCTACAAGTGGAATGACCTGACCTCGAAAGAGCCCGCTTGGATCGTGCGATTAGTCGACGACGAAGGCACTGAAACCGCGCCCTCCGAGATCGAAAGCATCAAGAAACCAGGCGCCATCGAGCTGACCTATTTTCCGTACACCACGCCCTGGCGCAGCGCGTTCCGCGTGAACTTCCCGCGCCTGCGCGTGGACGGGCGCCCGACCATTTCAGGCGCGGCGCGCTGGTTCGGCCTGCGCTTCGCCGGCGCGCAAGGTTACGAGGAACTGATTTGGGAGCTGGACGGACGCACCGGCGAATACCGTTCGCTGCAGCCATCCACCCGCCAAGTTCTGGATTCTGGCGAGGCTTTCGCGAGGGCCGAGCCTCGCCGAATCATCCAGCCAACAGCTCGAGCAGTGGCGGCACGCTGAGCATTAGCTCGTGAGCCGCGTGGCGGTCGGCTGCCATGAGCAGCGCGCCCGAGGCGCCAGCGCGAGCGTCGGTCGGAGCCCCACCAGCCGACAAGACTTGGGGCGCGAACAGGAAATCGCCCGGGCCGAGTTCGCCCTCTGAGCCGGGGTTCTCCGGATCGTTTCCGAGCTCGACACGACCGGCGCCGACGATGAACAAACCGCCCACCGGCTTGCCCTTTTCGACCAGGATTTCGCCGGGTAGCAGCTTTACGAGCTTGCAACGCGACAGCACCATGCCGCGCAACGAATCGTCCAAGCGATCGCCCATTGGACCCATCGAAACACCAGCCAGCGCTTGGTACCGATCGGCGACGTCTTGCAGCTCTTGCTGCACCCACGGACACTCCGCCAGCGGCGGCTCGATGGCTTCGAAGTCCCAGATGGCGACCTGCGTGTCCGGAGCGGTCGCGACCAAGCGCAGGGCGACGCCGTCCTTTAGTGTGCCGCGACCGTAAACGAGCTCGCGCTCGCCCGCAGCGCCGCAAGCCACGTCGGCGATGGCGGGCATCACGTTGACCGCACCGCGCAACACCAGCGCGAGCCCGAAGCCGCTGACCTCTTCCTCCGTAGCTAGGCGCTCGACCCGCGCGACTTGCGCGAGGGCGAGCTGGGTTTCAGGAGGAAAATCCTCGAAACCTCTGATTTCAGCTAGAGAAATGCCAACGAGGATGGGCTCAGCGAGGACGGGAGGCGTGAATTCAGGGACGAGAACGGCAACGGGCTCCGGCTCCGGTTTGGGCTCCGGCTCGGGCTCGGGCTCCGGCTCGGGTTCCGGCTCGGGCTCGGGCTCGGGCTCCGGCTCCGGCTCCGGTTTGGGCTCGGGTTCCGGCTCGGGCTCGATCTCGTACGGCAGGCGCTCCGGCTCGTTCTGGTACGCGAGGGGCACGGCGCCCGCGACGCTGAGGCGGACGGGAGTGGGGGACGGATCTTCTTCGAACGCCGGCGCGGTGAAGTTTGCGGTGGGCGGTTCGCTCTCGAAGCGCGGGAGAGCGCCTTCGGCGATGTCGTCTTCGGCGATGTCGTCTTCAGCGATGTCGTCTTCAGCGATATCGTCTTCGACGACGTCGACGACCTCTTCCTCGGTATCCGCCGAGACTCCGACGTTTGGCTGGGCGTCTTCGGGGGTGATGTCGGTCAGCTCATCGGTGGCGTCCGCGTTCAGCGGTGTGGGCGCGAGCTCGGACACGGGCGCCGGAGCCGCCGCGGGACCGCTCACCAGGTAGGCTTCGAGCGCGTCGGTTTGGCGTGTGAGCTCAGCGGCACGCCAAGTCGCGCCGACCGCGACGGCCGCGTCGATGGCGCGACGCAACCAAACCACCGCGTCGGCTTGGGAGCCCCGCTTCCACTGAACCTGCGCGGTCGACAAACCCCAGGCGACGTCGTCATCGTCGTCGTCCTTCGCGGCAGGGAATTCGGGCGACCCCGGATCGGTCATGGGAAGCAGCCTTTTACACGAAGCGAGCTGGTTTGGGGGCATCGCCCGATTGGGAGTTACTGACCATGCACGAAGACCTCACGGTCTTTTGCGCCGTTCGGAGGTCCGACCACACCGCGCTTTTCCATCATTTCGACAATCTTGGCAGCTCGGTTATAGCCAATTGTCATCTTTCGCTGCAGCCAGCTGGTCGAACAACGCTGGGTCTCGGCCACGATGCGCACGGCCTCGTCGTAGCGAGCGTCGGTCGCCTCCTCGGCCCCCTCCTCGCCCTGCTCGTCCTCGGCCGCCTTGAGGATGGCGTCGTTGTATTCAGGCGCGCCCTGTGCTCGCAGGTAGTCGGTCAGCAGGCTGACCTCTTCTTCGCTGACGAACGGGCACTGCACGCGACGAATCTCCGTGTCGCCGTTCAGCTTCACCAGCATGTCCCCGCGGCCGAGCAAGAGGTCCGCGCCCATCTCGTCCAAGATGGTGCGACTGTCGACCTTCTGCGCGACGCGAAAGCTAATCCGCGACGGGAAGTTCGCCTTGATCATGCCGGTGATCACGTCGACGCTCGGGCGCTGCGTCGCCAGCACCACGTGCATGCCAGCCGCGCGCGCTTTCTGAGCCAAGCGCGCCACCGAGGTTTCGACTTCCTTGCCCTGCTGCATCATCAGGTCGGCGAACTCGTCGACGACAATCACGATATACGGCAGCGGATCGGGGAAGAGCACGCCGTCGCCAGCGTCCTTCGACGTGGGCACCGTGACCGCGTCACCTTCGGCGTCAATCGCCTGCACTTCGGTGACGCGCGGCGCCGGCAGCTCGCCGCGCCGCACCTTGTCGACCCAACCGTTGAAGGTGGTGATGTTCTTCGTGCCGGCGTTGGCGAACAGCTGGTAGCGCCGCTCCATCTCGTCGACCGCCCAGCGCAGTGCCGTGGCGGCCTGCTTCATGTCGGTCACGACCGGCAGCAGCATGTGCGGAATACCGTCGAACGGCGCAAGCTCGACCACCTTGGGGTCGATCATCAATAGCCGGAGTTCGGCCGGCGTGCGGCGCATCAGCAAGCTGGCCAGCATCACGTTGAGCCCGACGCTCTTACCCGCCCCCGTCGCGCCGGCGACGATCACGTGAGGCATCGACGCCAGGTCGGCATAAAACGGCGCGCCCACGATGTCGCGGCCCAGCACCACCGGCAGCGGAGCTTTCTCCGACAGCTTCTCGAAGCGCTGATCTTCGATCAGCTCGCGGAAGTTGACCGGGATGCGCTGGTCGTTCGGCAGTTCGAAGCCAATGCGGCTCTTGCCCGGGATGGGCGCAATGATGCGCACTTTCCGCGAAAGCCCCAGCGCCAAGTCGTCCGCCAGGCCCGCCACGCGGCTGACTTTTGTGCCCGCTTCGCAGATGACCTCGTAGGTGGTCACGGTCGGACCAGGATGGATCTCGACCACCTTGCCGGAGACGTCGTAGTCGCTCAGCGTTTTCTCGAGCTGCGTCGCGTGCTCCAAAATCTTGCTGCGATCGATCTCCGGTATTTCGGAGCTGGGTGACTCGAACAGGGTCGAGGCAGGCAGCCGGAACTCACCGCGCTTCTGCGCCTTGTCGGCCCCCTTGGCCTTCTTGACCTCGGCGGCGGGGTTACTGGCGACGATTTTCGGACCCACGGCGGGGGCGGGAACGGAAGGCTTGGGCTTGGGGCTCGGGCTTGCCACGGCTTCCTCTTCCTCTTCTTCGTCGGGCTCCGGCTCCGGCTCCGGCTCGGGCTCAGGTTGCTTCTTGGCTTTCTTCTTTTCGGGCTTCTCGGCGGCGCGGGGGGGCGCGCCGGTCAGAATTTCTTCCAAGCCTGACAGCGCGACGCGGTCGGCGAGGCCGGCACGCAGGGCGGTCGAGATGGCGAGCGGCGGCTCACCGGTGGCATCAAGCGGAATCCAATCCGATTCATCCTCTTCGAGGTGCATCAAAATGGCCGCGTCCTTGTCGTGCATTTCGATACGCGGCGCTTCCCGCAACGAGAGCGCCTCGCGATCGGCTCGGCGCAACGCCCGCGCCTTGCTCCAAGCGCCGTGCACGTGTCTCAAGAGCGCTACGAAGCGCTGCAGCAAGAGCGCCGACCAGTCGGACGTACGTTGGCACCACTCGATGAACGAAAAGCTACTGCGGCCGATCAAGATCAAGCCGACACAAGTTAGCCCCACCAAAAACGAGCCCAGCGTCGAGAACGCCTGTCGCGACAGCTCGCCGAACAGCATGCCCACGTTGCCAGCCGCAGAGGCAGAGCCGAAGCTGGTGAGCTCGGGCGCCGTGACCTGAACCAACGCCGCAAGCACGACACCGACGAGCACGTCGGCCGCAACGCGGTAGCCCAAGTTGTCTGGGACGCGGCCGCGAAACAGCGGCGCCCCCAGCAGCGCCAAATCCAGCGGCAGCAGCCAAGCCACGACGCCGAAGCCTTGGACGAGCACGGCCGCGATGGCCGCACCGGTCGCGCCCGCGAGGTTGCTACCCCCTTGGGAAGGGTCGAAGGGGTCGATGCGATAGCTCGCCAATGACAAAGCCAAGAAGGCGGCCGCAAAGAAGAGGAGGAGCGCCCCCGCCTCGAGGAGCCGCCCGTGAAATTGCTGACCCTCTGGCCGGTCTCGCTCCGCGGCAGCGGGCAAGTTGGCTACGAGGGCATTTCTGGGCGAAAACAATCGGACACCCATCTTGGTTACCTTTACCTACATCACCCTACCCCTGGCATGCAAGTAACGGAACCGCTTCAACCTCAGCCAGCCCCGGCCGTTGCCTCACTTCGCTAAGCGCACAGTACGACGGGCCAATGAACCCGCGAGCTTGAGTCTGGCTCGCCCGCGAGGGTACGATGGCAGGTCTTTCCGGCGCAGGGGCGAAGAACACCATGATGGGACACGGCCAAACACAGCGAAATTCAAAGAGAATGATGCGCCCACGGTTCTTACCCGCCTTCGTCCTGCTGGGAGCGCTCGCCGCTACCAGCGTCGCCTGCCGCACGGACAGCGGCAATATCCAAGCCTGGGGGAGTAAATCCCAGGGGCCCCGCAAGTTGGTCGCCGTGCTGACGCACGAGAAGTACCCGACTGACCTGCGCATCGAAGCCGCAATGATGCTCGTCAGCATGAAGCCGCGCGGCGGTCGCCGCATCGGCATTCAAGGCAACGACGAGCAGCCTGGGCTCATCGACGCGCTGGCGCAAATGCAACCGGCGTCGCGCAACGCCATCGTGGCGCGCCTGGTGCCTAAGCTTCAGGAGGAGATGCTGAAGCCGCTGCCCACAGCGCAAGCTGGCGTCGCGGTCGCGGATCCGAGCCTCCCTTACAAGGACGCGGCGTTCGCGCTGCTCACCCACGAAGACGGCGAGCTCTTGCCCGACGAGGCCCTGCGCAAGAGCCTGAAAACGACGTTGGCGACCTGGACGGCGACCAACTTCGCCGATCGCCTCGACGACACCTCGCAGATGTTCGGCATGGAGCAGGTGCTGCGCGAGTTGAAGGCCGATGGCGTTCGCTCGCTGCCCGACCTGATTGTGCCAGGCGCCAACAAGATCGACCGCATCAGCCAGATGGTTGCTGATTTCGGTGACGACGCCACCAAGGTCAAGGCCAGCGACAAGCTGGTAGCCGTCGCCAAAGAGGTCAACTCTCAGAAGTGGATCGACCAGAAGGCGGGCGTGGTCGAAGCCGCCAACAAGGCCTCGAAGCTGAACCCCAAGCCCGAGCAGTTCAAAGCTCAGGTTGCGCAGTACCAGGAAGAGGAACTGACCAAGGTCTTCGCTTCGATGAAGAAGGTCGGCGGCAAGCCGGTCGTCGCGTTCTTGCTCGCCTTCGCCCAGGACAAAGCGCAGTCGGACAAGCGCCGGCAAGTCGCGTTGTCGGCGCTTCAAGGCAACCTCGATAAGAAGGACGTCACCCACGCGGCGGCCGTACTGGCCATCGCAGGTGCCTCCGACACGCCCGACCCGGTGCGTGACGCCGCCCTGCAGCGCGTGGGCGAGCTACCGCGCGCCCTCGTGATCGACAAGCTGTACGACCTGTTCAAGGACCCGAACTGGAAGGTGC
>JAYUYU010000620.1:0-4562 GCA_043752365.1 Myxococcales bacterium
CGGCTCGCTTCGCGAGCCGCGCCGGCCATCTGTTCGGGGATTAATTCATAGCCGCCCCCGCCGTAACGCCGTTGCCGAGCACGCGAAAAGCCGGGATTAACGGGCACTTGTAATTCGAGTTTTCAGGCGGCTATAGTCCTCGGCTTGACGTGAACGAGCGCCAAGTTTCAAGCGCTCGTGATTCTATCAGCACCCAAAGCAACAGAAGGGACTTGGGGAATGCATCTCCTGCTTCTAGCGGCCGAAGGCGGACACAGCCAAATCGTCGAAGCGTTCAAACAGAACCCGACGTTTTTGGTTCTAAACATGTGCACATCCGCAATCGTGCTCACGATCGTAATTGAGCGGTTCGCCTTCCAGATGACTCGCTATCGCGTCAACTCGAAGGAGTTTTTCGCGCAGGTGAAGAAACTGGTTGCGGCCGGCAACATCGACCGCGCAATCAAACTTTGCGAGGCGGACGACTACCCGATCTTGCAGCTGGTGAAGGCCGGCTTGACCCACGCCAACAAGGGTCCGGACGAGATCGACGCCTCGCTCAGCGAGAAGCTCTCCGAGCTCAAGCCTCAATCAGAGAAACGCATTGGCGCGTTGTGGTCGCTTGCCAACATCGCGACTCTAATCGGTCTGCTCGGTACCGTTGCTGGTCTAATCGCCACCTTCGGCGCCATCGCGGCTCCCGGTCTGAGCCAGTCCGACAAGCAGCGCATGTTGTCGAACGGCATCGCCGAAGCCATGTACAACACCGCGCTCGGCCTCGGCATCGCGGTGTTCTGTATGATCACGCACATCATCTTGCACACGCGCGCCAAGACGATTCAGCACGACCTGGAGGGCACGATGGAGCGCACCTTCAACTTGCTGACCATCGGAAAAACCGGCCAGTACTGAGGGCGCGGTAAGGAACCATGTCCCTTAGCGCATCACAGCGCAGCAAGATCCGGCGCCTGAGTCGGCCCAAGGAGCTAGCTCCCGACGAGGAGGGCGGCGAGCTCAACATCGTCCCCTTCCTCGACATCGTGATGAACATCCTGATCTTCGTGCTTGCGACGGTGGCGGTCACCTTCACCGCCACCATCGACACCACGCCGCCGGCGAGCAAGAGCGCCGGCGTCAGATCGGAGATTCCATCGCAGGCGCTGAATCTGTCGGTGCTCATCGCTACCGACGGCTTCTCGCTCAAGGCATCCGGCGGCAACATCGCGCCGGGCTGCAAGGACATCGGCGCTGGTCTCGCAGTCCCCAAGGTGAACGGCAGCTACGACTTCAGCTCGCTGAAAGCGTGTGCCGCGTACCTGAAGGGCTCCAACGCCGAGTTCGCGGACGAGACGGCGGCGACCATCAGCGCCAACAACGGCGTTGATTTCCAAACCGTCGTCGGCGTGATGGACGCCTTGCGGGAAACGCCAGCGGGCGACGCTCTGTTCGAGGACATTAAATTCGGAGTGGCGCGATGAGTCAGCCTCAAGATCCCGGTGGGGGCGCGCCAGCGCCCAAGCAGGCAAACGTCGTCACGTTCAAGGCGGAGCTGCGAAAGTCCATCCGCCGCAACGCGCAAGACCCCGAGATCAACTTTCTGAACATCACCGCGATGCTCGACATCATGACCATCATCCTCGTCTTCCTCTTGAAGACGCTGGGTGAGTCGAGCGCCGCCGTGCCGCAAAGCGACGACCTGCGACTGCCCGCTTCAATCATGAAGAAGGCGCCCGCGCAGGACGGCGTGCTCGTCACCATTTCCAAAACGCAAATCTTGGTGGGCGACGAAAAGATCCTCGGCCTGCCCGGGCGTGAGTCGCTGGTACAAGCGGGCGTCGACGCCCGCCACAAGCGCAGCGGTCCGAACGACTTGTTCATTGTGCCACTGGGCAACGCGCTCGCGGCAGCGCGCAAGACCGATGTGGCCGTGCGTCGCGCCAAGGGTTTGGATCCGTCCTCATCGGAAGCCATCGTCATCGTGGACAAGGGCACGCCCTATCGTCTTTTGATGGAGGTGCTCTTCACCTTGGGTCAGAGCGAGTACGGCAAGTACCACCTCATGACGATTCAATCGAAGACGGTGGGCGGCTAGGGAACGCGGCTCGTTTGTTCGGCTCTGCTCCCAGCGAGCCGCGACTGCGCGGCCGGCGGAAGCCAGTCCCGCCGGTTTTCTCGGCTTTCCTTCAATTTCGATGCCGATCTGCTCTCGGCATGCTTGGTGAGTGGTAGCAGCGGCGCGCAGAACCGCGACGGCGGGCGGAGCCCGGCCCAAAAAACCTCGCCCCTCCCTGTTTTCTCGCCCTTGCCCTAGGGCCGAATGCCGTGGTACGAACCTCCCGTCTCATCGAGGCTAACTCCTGAGGGAGTGCCGAGAGCCACCGGTGGCCGTGCCGCCGGGCACGGCTCCGCGAAGCCAGTGATGGTGGGTAGAGACCTGCGGGCACATCGAGGCGCGGTCCACTCACGAAGTCCCTGAGTAAGCGGCAGCTCGTGTCCAGCAGCGGCCAGTCATCATGGCCCGAGGACTCGTGAGTGAGCTCCGACGGCGTGGCTGCGCAGAAAAGGCGCAGCGTCGGCGTCAGGCCCATCACCCCCGCAAATCAAACCCGTGACTCAGCTCGCGCTACTGCTCGCTCTCAGCCTCATCGGCGTCGTCCTGGCGTTCGCCTTCGGACGGTTGGAGGTCAAGCGCGGCCAGGTAGCGGTCACGGTAAAGCGCGCTGAAGGAGCCCTCGAAAGGGCATCGGTGGCGGTGCTGCGATTAGGCGCCGGGCGCGGGCTGGCGCTGGCGGGCGTCCCCGCCCTGGGGCTAGCCGCGTTCGCGATGTTGGGGGGCGAGCACGGCGGCGTCCCCGCCCTCGGGCGAGCAGCCTTTTTGGTGGTCGCACTCATGGCCGGTGCAGCGTCGGCGCTCGTCCAAGCGCGATTCACGCTCGGTCTGGGTACCCGGGCTGCTTCCAGCGCCGCTGCAGCGGTGGCTCGTGGCAGCACTCGCGCCATGCGTCCGCTGCTTCGAGCGGCGGCCGCCGTTGCCATTTTTGGCGAGGGTTTGGGCATTTTGGGCGTCGCAGCTGCGTTTGCCAGCCTGTACGCCGTGCGTGGCGGCTTCGCCATGAACGGCGAAAGCCCGGAGCTTGCCGCCGAGGTGGTGCGCCTTTTGCCAGCCTTTGCGCTCGGCGCCGCCGTGACCGCGCTGGCGCTGTCCCGAGAAGGCAGCATCGCCGCCACCGCCGCGCGCGTCGGTGGTGCACACACGGGCGAGTTCGACGCTTCTAGCGATACTCGTGATGCGCGCGACCCGGCGCTGCTGGCCGAGCTAGTGGGGCATTTGACTGGTGAGCTCCTGCCGCGAGCGCTCACCAGCTATGCCTGCGGTTTGTGCGCGACGGTCTCGGTCGCACTGCTTGCGCTATCCAGCAGTGACGCGGGCAACAGCCCTCTGAGCTGGCTGGTGTTGGTCGTGCTGGTGCGCGGATTTGGTGCCGTGGGCTCGGTGTGCGGCGTCTTCGCTGCGCGCGCCACCGACGAAGAGGCGCCCTTACATGCGCTGTGGCGCGGCCAGGCAAGCGCGCTCGTCGTTTCGCTCTTCGGCTTGGGGGCGGCGCTCTTTTGGCTGCAGCGAGCGCACCTTTTGCCGCTGTTCGCGGCCGGCGCGCTTGGCCTAATGACCATGGCGCTCGTCGGACAGCTAGCGTGGCTCCCGCTCCGACGGAGCAGCTCGGCCGCGCGCGAGCTGACTGACGCCCGCAGCAGCGGTGAGGCCGTAACGATTGCACGCGGCGCGAGCTCCGGCCTCATCGATCTGTGGCCGGCGTTGCTCGTACCGGCGCTGATGCTGACCTTCGTGGAGCGGGTGCTGGCGCCAGCCGCCCCGCCCGGGCTGCTCGTCATCACCTTCGCGGCCGGCGCGCTCTCGCTCGGGCCGTTCGCGCTTTCGCTAGCCGGCTTCGGCTTGTTGGCGACGCACACGCGTGGCGTCGTGACCCTCGCGCGGCTGGAGCTCGAGCCACGACGGCGCGGCACGCGGCTCGATGACGCGAGCTTGCTGGGCGCCGCCGCTGGCTCGACGCACGCGACCCTGGCGCTGTCGTTGAGCCTGCTGCTCGGCCTACTTTCGCTGAGCAGCAGTGGGACAAACTCCGCTTCGTCGTTCGGCTTTGCGGCCTTTGCCACCGTCGCCGGCGTGGTACTCGTGCTGCTATTCGCGGCCCGCGCGACGAGCAGCGCAGTCGGCGGCGCGCGGCTCGTTTCGGTCGAGGTCGAGCGCCAGCTTCGCGAGTTTCCGCGACAGCAAGGCGTACCCGTCGTGCCCACTGACTTCACTCCCAGCTACAAGGGTTGCGTGGAAGCTGCGCTGAACGCAGCGCGGGCGGCTTCGGTCGTCGAGCTTGGCTCGCTGCTACTGGCGCCGTTCCTGCTCGGCGCGCTGCTGTACTGGGGAGCGCCAGCTCCGCGCAACGCGCCGCTTTTCGGCTTCGGTGTCGCCAGCGTGCTGGTCGGGCTGGTCTTGACCCTTGGCGGGCGGGCCACCCGCGCCTCGCTCGGCGAGCTGCGCCGACGGCGGCGGGGGGGGGGGGGCGGGG
>JAYUYU010000621.1:0-4559 GCA_043752365.1 Myxococcales bacterium
AAATGAGCTGGCGGGCGCTCTCGGGAGCCCCGGGGTGTCCGAACGCGGAAGCAACTGCAGGCAGAGGTTCACGGCGCGCTGGTCCCAAACATTCAGCCAAGGCGTGGGCAAGACGTGCTTGCCAAACGGCGGTTTCATCTCCGGCAAAGACACGTCGCTCCAAGGGGAGATCGTCGGCTACCGCGGTCACAGCGGCCACCAGCGGGGCGAGCTCGGGCAGGGAGCGTGCCTCAGCCAAAAGGCTTTGTTGGTGGGCGCAGCCGCGCGCGTCGAGCGCGCCCAGAGCAACGCGTTCGGCGACACTCAGTGCGTCTGCAGCCGCAGAATCGGCAAGCAGGGCGGCCAGGCTCGCGGAGTTGCCCGATTCGATGGCCCGATGAACGAGCGCGCGGAATACGAGGGGAGTATCCTTGCGTTGTCGGAGCGTCAGCAACAACGCCGTGGACTTAGAGCGTGTGGCAGAGGTGTGGGATAACGCGGCTGCACGCAACCAAAGGGCAGCGTTCTTGAGTCCCTTCGATTGGCTGATCGGTTCCAGACGTACGGCCATATCGTCCGCACGTCCCGCGCCCAGCGCGCGGCTCGCTTGTTGGAAGGCGACGCTCATGGGTACGTGTTGGTGCATGTCTGCGTCTGTGTCCGTTCGAGCTCGCACCATGTGCAGGGCAGCGTTCTGAAGTTCATTCAGCGCTCCGTCTTCCGGCCAATTTTGGGTCGCTTGGGAGCCTCCCACGTTGTCTAGAAACCCCGGGAGCAAAGCGCGCGCATCCGCAGGGTTGAGGCGCGCCACGAGTTCAAGCTTTCGGCGGGCTTGGCTTTCATCGCTGAAGATGAGTCGCTGGATCTCTGACGCGTAGTACGCAGCGTGCGCTTGAGACTCGGGGCTCGCGGCCGCCCGCGCTTCCACCTCAAGGGCGGAAGCAACAGATTTCCAGTCCTGTTCGGTGGCAGCAAACCAACGCTGTTGTCGCGACGCGAAGGGAGTCTTGGGTCCGGCTGAGCAGGCTTGATTGGCGAGTTTCCGCCCGCGCAATGGGTCTCCCACCATCGCCCAGAGCTCGCTCGCTACGACCAGCAATCGAGCACGCGCATTGGGTTCCGTTGTGGCGAGCGCTTGCTGCTCGAGCCATGCCGCCCGTTCAGCCCACGACTCGACCGCGCCGCGCTCCTCGATGTGGGCGCTGGCCCTCCGCTCTCCATCGAGAATTCGCTGAGCGTTGCGGGGCAGAGGCGGAGGCCTTGAAGTGCGCCGCAAGGTTAGTGCTTCTTCTGCAAAGGAAGGCGGTGCGAAGTCGTCGTCCTGGGGGCGCGGAGGAAGGGGTGTTGGCAAGTCCAGCACCTCGGCATGGTGAGATTCCCGCCACGGCAGCGTTTCAGGATCGAGTGTCGCAGCGGGATTCAGGTCCGCGGCGAAGGGATCCTGCACCGGAAGAGCAGGCACCGGTTCAACAATTGGTAAATCTTCGGGTGCACTGCTTGGCAGCGGTCGTCTTGAGTAGGTTCTAGGGACGTGAAACGCCGGGATTTCCCCAGCGGATGGCGGGAGGATGGAGGGCAGGGCGGCCTCAAGCAACGCGTCGATTTCGTCGTCGTCGCTCGGCGCAGGGCGGGCCAGCTCCACGGGTCGTCCGATAGAAACGGGACCTGTTCGCTTGGCGTCGAGCTGTGTGTGCATGCTCGCGGTGATTAGAGCATGCCGCGGGCCCGGAGGGGCGGGTGGAAACTCGCTAGCGCCAACTCCGTCGTCGCTTAACAGAGCGTCGAGCAGCTCTTCAGGTCGAATCGACGGCGCTTTAGCCTCCGCTTCAAGCTCAGTTTCCGATACGGACAGATCCGGTGATTCGCGATCGGTCATACAACCCCTAGCGCAAGCTCTTGCCGGAGCTTCAGGTAGCGTGGCGCCAGAGCGAATGTCAGTAGCCGGCGAAGGCGTTCGCGTTCCTGTTGATTCAGCAGTCGCTTACCGCGCGCGGCTGCCGTCTTCGCCACCACCCAGGAAATGTCGCCGGCGGCGAGTGCGGCCACTCGATCCATGCTGGAGAGTGCTGCGTTGATCCACGCGAGCGTATCCTGGTTCGAAGCCAAAAGGCGTTGGGCCAACGCGGGTAGTGTTTTCTTTTGTTTTCGGCCGAGCCCCTTGCTAAGTAGGCGAACGAACTCCGCCGTCAGTGCGTAGGTTGGCCCGCCCAAGCTCACTCCTACCGTCTGGCAAGTGGCAGCGATCAGCGCAGCGACTTCGGACGGATCCCGCGCGGTCAGGATGCTGGTACCGCGTTTTACGGCGAAAATCTCGCGGGCGACGGCCTGGCGGTGGACCGTAGACAGGGGTGAGACCACGGAGGTTCCGATCAGCAGTATCGGCGGTTCCCCCGCAAGGCCACGAACCGCGTCGGGTTCCTCGCCGCCGACATACAGCTCGAACTCCCCAAGTTGAAGCGCTCCAGCCCAGGCTGCAATTTCGTTGCGGATAGGCAAACCTTGTCGGGGATCGATGCGTTGCTTCTTTCCGACGCCGAAACTCTGCAGCGTTGGTCCCAAGATTTCGCCGTACGAAATCGCTGCCTCGCGCAGCAAGTCCGGCAGCGATCCTGCATCCTCTGGATCCAACAAATCCGGAACAGACTCGGCGTCCATCGCCATGCGCGGGGCAATGCCAACGTTCGCGTCGAGCTCGAGCAACTCCTGATCCATGACCGCACTGCCCTCACCGAGGGCCGTGAGCGCCCCCAACGTCACTTGCAGCAAAGCTGGGTCCTCGAGGGCTCTGGCCAAACCCTGGAGCAACTTGATCCGGCTCGCATCCAGGGGGTCCTTGAGCACGAACTCGATCAGCGGTTGACGGGACGGTGCTACGACCTGTCGGAGGTGGATTCGATCAGCATTGCCGTCCGACAGCACGAGCTCAAGCGCTTCTGCATCCGCTGGCTGTTCCTTGAGCAGGCGTTCCGCGGCTCGCGTGGCGCGGTCCGGAAGCTTGAGCTTGTCACGGCAAATCACCAAGCAAAGTCGTGCGGCTTCGGCTCGCCTTTCGGGTGTTTCGCGTTCCCGGCTCAGATCTTCGAGGACGTCGAGTGCTTGTTCCCAAGCGCTGGCGCTCGCCGCGGCGCGCGCCAAACGTTCGCGCACGGGGAGTGTGCTGAGCCCAGATCGATAGAGTTCTGTCAGCACGAGCAACGCCTGAAGGGAGTCGTTCAGCTTGTTCTCATAGATGTCGACCGCCGCGACCCCGCTCATGAGCCGTTGCGGCGAGGGAGCGCTTGGTAGAGCCGCCAGTGTGGCGAGGTGTTCTGCCGCTTTGGCAAACTCTCCTTGGCTGATGAAGATCTCGCCAGCTAGCGCGAGCGCACCAACGTGGTCGGGCTCAAGCAGTGTGACGCTCTCAAGCGCGAGTAGTGCGGGCTGTAGTTGCTGCAAGGTCCGAAGTGCGCGTGCGCGTTCCCAGAAGAGCCTGGAGAGCTCGTCCACGTCGTCGGTGGCAGTGAGGCGCGCTTCAATCAAGGCGAGCAGTCGCGGGTGATCCTTCTGCTCGCGAACAATCCTAAACAATCGATCAAAACAGCGAGAGCGGCCGATATCGCGCGCGACAGCGCGCGCCAGCGCGTGTTCACCCAACTCCGCATCGTGGAGCTCATCCAGCAAGATCCCCGCGGATTTCTCCCAATAGAGGGCGCCCTGGGCGTCCTCTACCACCGCGTCACCTAGCCCGGCATAGGCCTCAGCCAAGAGCGCACGATTCTTGGTCAGTTCCGCCACCGCTCGCAGACCCTCCCACACGAACACATCCTCCGGGCTCTGCGCTGCGGCAACCTGAAAGGCCTGCTCCGCCGACGCAACATCACCCAGAGCCAAAAGGTTGTAACCGGCGAGCGCGGTGACCAAAGACTCGCCTTCGTCGCCGAACAGGTCCGCTGCGTGCGCCAGAGCGGAGGCTCGCCTCCGAGGGTCACTGCCGGGCGGCGCCAACTCGAGGGCGGTGAGCCGCGAGCCGACGTCTGTTCCCGTCAGCTGCGGGAGCGTGTCTTGCCCCAGAAGTAGATTGAGCAGGGCTCCACTCGTTTCAAAGGCGGCTTGAGCAGAACCGTGAAGGCGGGCTGCGAGCGTTTGCCGAGCGCGAGCTTCGGTCTGCAGATCTTGTGCTTGCCGAGCAACGAAGAGCCACTCTAGAGCTGGCAGCAACGTTGGATCGCAATGAACCCAGCGTTCGGCAGCTTCGATGATGTCCGCTGCAATCACGGGAGTGGTGGCAGCTTGCGCGTAGTAGGCCGCCGAACGGGCAATGCCGTTGGCTTGCTCGCCCCAATCTTCAAGACGTTCGAAAGCTTCGAGTTTTTCGCCCAGAGCCGTTGGCTTGGCATTGGACCAGAGGGCTTGCGCCAAGGCAGATGTGGAATGGAGCTCGGGTGGAGCCGTCGCTACGAAGCGCTCTAGAGCCTCCGTGGCCTGCGCGGAGCGATCGGGAAATAGGGTTTCGAAGGTGAAGCGTTCCAGTTCCGTGAGCGCGCCAGCCTCTCCAGATGTGGGTGTGTCGAGAGCCTGGCGGCGCGTGTTCGGGTCGTCCG
>JAYUYU010000622.1:0-11197 GCA_043752365.1 Myxococcales bacterium
TAGCGCTTGCTTGAACCCAATAGATGGGCCCGCGGTTGGTTTGGCGCCTTCCGCGAGCCCTGTACCACCGGAAGGATTAGTTCCAATGGCACATGAGACTGTAGCAGGGATAGAAGGATCAGCGGCAGGGGGGCTAGACGATATCGACGAACGCTTTCACAACGCGCGCGACGAACGAATCCAGGCGCTCACGCTGGCGATGCTGGAGGGCATCACTGCTCGAATCGCGGCCGGTGAGACGCCCAGCGAGATCTTGCGCGCCACCGCGGTCAAGGCGATGCTTTCGCGTGCCAGCAAGGAAGCCTTTGACTTGCTCGTTGCCGAAGACGCAGCAGCCGAGGCGGCGGCCGGTGGCGTCTGCAATCCTGTCCCCGCTCTCGTGCCGTGGCGTGACACGTTCGACCAATGGGAAGGCGAACAGCCGAACCGCACGCTCTAGCCGCCCCCCGCTCCCCGCGTCGCAAAGGTGAGCGGCGTTTACCCCAAGCGCGGGGGCCCACTGAAAGTGCCGGTTTTAGCGCTATGACCCGTCTCGAATTTGCCTATTTTCTTGGGGCCGTCCGACAATATTGGGCGACATGTTCCACAGCGAGGGCGGCCCCATTCCGGAACTGGCGTTCGGAACCCCGCACCAAGTGCTGGATGAGGGGACAACGGAACCGATCCTTTTCCAGATGGATCTGGGCGGGGTCGCCTCCGGTACATGGGTAGTCAAGGTCGCCAGGAAGCGGCCTTCCGCGATGCTGGTGGAGCTCGTGTGCGCGGAGCTTTGTGCGCACTTCGGGATCTTAACACCCGCAGTTGGTGTTGCCCGCTTCGGTGAAACTACTCCGGACTACGACGACTCTGTAGTCGGACGAGCAGCACGCTCGACGCACGAGGAGTATCGCGGAGAGCTAGCGTTTTGTTCGCGGCATTTAGAGGGCACGACCCGCCTATCGGTCGACAATTTGAAGTGGTCCCGGCCAGACATCGTCGAGCAAGCGTTGCGCTTGTTCCTCTTCGACGCTTTTGTCTGGCACGGTGATCGGTCGACAACGTTCCCCAATGCGTTGTGGCTTCACCGCCAGATCATCGCGATAGATCATGGGCGGGCGATGTACGGTGTTGAAGCGACGGACGAAAGTGGTCTGGGGCCAAACTTCTCTGGGCAGCACGCGCAAGACCGCTGGGGGGATCACGTTGCGTTCCGCCGTATCCGCCGAGCGTGGCGCAAGGCGGATGACGCACCCGTGATCGAGCCCGTCTTCCGGTCGTTCGGGGCGGCGGTTGGCGCCTTGGACGAACGCAGGGTGGCTGAAATGTCAGCCCGCTGGCCGCTGGCCCTGGACAAGGGGGGCATGCGGGGGGACATTGCAAGGTTCCTTCGCGCGCGTCGCATGCACTATGCTGCTCTAGAAACCCAGGTTCGAAATGCCCTCTCAAACGCTTGAATTTCGCTACCTCCAGGTTGTCACGAATGCCTTGGCAGGCGATCGGACTACAGTTGGCCTCCTGCACTGGGACGGCTCTGAGCTTCGCTACAGCTTTTCCCTCACGGCGGTACGGGCTCTCGATACGTTTGATGATATCGACCAGGCGGTGAGGGCTCTTGATCGCATGCTGGCTCGCACGCGACGCGCACTAGACCCGTCCTTGGCGTTGTTTCCCAAATCGTTGGAAGCGTTGCTACGCCTCGAGACGAAGACGGGGGATGCCCTGGTCTGGAGTTCCGTGCGGCGCGGGATCTCGGCTGATGCGGTTGGACACTACGCAGAGCTGCGCGCGAAGCTAGGCCTTCTGCCGCGTTTACCGCGCGGGCGTCACGCGATGGCTCGCCAACTCCGAAGCGCGCTTGAGGCACTCGCTCTGGACCTGCTCCCCAAATGGGGCGAAGAGTTGGTGAAGTCGTCGAACAAGGTGCGTGGCCACTATGCATACAGTTCGCCAATCTCTTGGAAGAATGGGGCCTGGAACCACGCCCTCCCCGTGAGCCTGGACGTCGAATCCACGGCGGACATGCAGAGCAACGTGCGCGAGACAATCGCTCGTGCTGTGACCTCGATACCAGAGCACGATACTCCGGTGCTTGTCGCCGTTCTGCCGCAGGGCGAGGCGAGGGCCCTGGAGGCGAGCCAAGAGGCCGAGTACATGAGGAAGGCGATCGGTCCTCGTGCTCGACTTGCGAAGGTGCAAATGCGCGTCGATGACAGCGCGCTGGACGTTGCGCCAGTGCGTGATTTGGTGGAGCAGGACGTTTCCCACGCTCGCGCCGCAGTGCTTCGCTAGCGCCGTGCCCGGGCATTGGGCTTTGGAGAACGGCGAGCTAGACGTTGATGCTTGAGGCGAACAATTGCCCCACTCCCGTGCTGACTAGCTTGCGCGCTTGACGCCCGCCTGTCGCCGCGTAGCCTCAGACCCTTGGAGAAGTCGCAGAGTCGATGAAGGCGTTTGCGTTGGCCCTGGTATTGCCGTTGGCGGGGAGTGGCGAGGCACACCTCCCGAGTCGCTTCCCGATCGCCATCGCCGGCTTTCAGTTTGGCGACTCGTTCACCGCCGTCAGGGAACGGTGCGAAAAGCTCGGCACGGTCAAGGGACGCCCGCGGTTCGCCCTGGCCGAAGATAGCCGCGCTTCATGCGAGGCGGTTGCGCTGGGCAAGGCTTACCTCCCCCGCGTGGGCAAGTTGCGGTTCATCTTCGACGGCGGAAATCTCAAGATTATGGTCGTGACGATGGATCTCGAGAAGCTCGCGGCGGCAGCGCGCGAGATGGTCGAGCGCATTGGGGAATCTGCCAAGATCCGGGATGGCGTCTATTGCGTGGGCTATGCCGACGGCACCGGGAATACCTGCGTCAACCTGACTGACCGCTACATCTCCTTCGCGTCCGAGTTCTAGACTTGGGCCCTGGCCAGCATACGCGCCAGCTCTGCGACCTTTAGCCAGTCGCTGGCTGCTAAAGCTCGATCAAGCTCGGCCCGAAGCTGGGACAGGGCCGGGACAGCTCGATCTGTGGGCCCGCTGGCCACCGCTTTCTTCGGAGGTTTTCGCACGTCGTCGCCCGCCCTTTTCAAGGGGGCGCCTTCGTAAAGCACAGGTCGTCGGTTCAAGTCCGACAATCGGCTCCAGCGCACAGCGGGCAACGCCCGCCGGGACCGCGAAAGAAGAACCCAAACACCGGTCGTTTCCAGCGCTTCGCTTGGTGCGGCACAGCGGGTGGCCGAGCGCGCTACGCGACGGAGCACGACGCCGCGAGACGGAGAAGGACGCGGGGCGTGGTAATGGCGTGGTAACGGCAGGGAACGACGCCGCTGCCGGTGGGAAGGTCAGCAATGCGAGCCAGGTACAAGAGCGCCGACGCAGACGTCACCATAGAACTGGAGGGTGCCGTGCTCGGGGAGCGCGTGCTGCAGACTCGCCGCGCCCAGCACACAACGCTTCCAGTCGGACTCGAAGAGGCGCTCACTGAGGTCGCTGCCGAGTCGCGTAAGAGAGCAATCACCGACAGCGAAGAGGCCTTTGCGGCCGTCCTCTCTGGATTGGAGGCGAAAGGCTTCAAGTTTGAGCCCATCGCCGAGCGAAGCGTCGCGATGACGATGGAGGTGGACTACGCCACCGGGCGCATCCTTTCGCGCTCGGCGTCGGATCCAGAAGGCGCCCCCATCAACGAGGGCCTGGCCGACGCCGTGGCCGCCGCGGTCCGCCGGGCGATGCGTGGGATCCTTGTCTCGCAACCCCCAAGGCTGCAGGAGGCTTTGGACGCCGGCGACGGTGAGAAATTCTTGGGTGCCCTATCCCATCACAGGATTGCTGACGCCCCGGATCGCGATGCAGTACTTTCGCTCGTACAGCAAGCCCTTGCGCGGCCTGAGTGGAGCGCACACCACGCCGTCATTCGAGTACGAGGCGGTCTCATGGCGTCAAGCTCCGGCGCGACATCAGCAGGACGCGCGCTGCTTCGTCAGGCGATCGACAGCGGATCACTGGACGGCGATAGCCTTGCAGGGGTTCGGCTCGCCATTGGGAACAGCTATGCGGCAGAAGAACGACACGATGCGGCAGCGGACATCTATCGGGCCGTGCTGGACGACACTGACGGCGTTCACACCGAGAACGTCGCGTGGGCCCATCACAACCTCGGGTCCGCGCTGGTCGCGTCGGGGCGCATTGATGAAGGCATCGACAGCTACCGTAAAGCCGGTGAGCTACGTGCGAGCGGCGGTGACGCGGAACAGCCGTACGCTACCCTGGCCAAAGCAGCCTCTCGAGTTGAACATCACAACCTGCACCGAGCACTGGCCGTATTCGACGAGGTTAGGGCCACCATTGGCGAGACTACCGAGCGGCTGCGAAGCCTGAAAGGCAACGTTTTGCTGAACGCTGCGAGAATTCGGTGTCACGACCTGTGTAGATTCGATGAAGCATTGCGCGATCTCGCTGCAGCCAAGACGCTGCTTCGGGAGTTTCACGAAGACGCCGACACGCTCGCTAGTGCAATGAAGCTAGAGCAGTTCTGTTACGAGGCGAAGGGTGACACCGAGCAGGCGGCCAAGCTCGCCGAAGAGCACGCCAGGTTTCTGGCGGATCGACCGCATTTGAAGACCGCGCAGATCGAAAGCGCGCTGAAAGGGGAAACCCTGCCGGCTGGTCAGGAAATCAGCCCCGAAATTCGGGGGCGCATCAAGCTCATGGACGAATTTTCGAAGCTCGAGGCTCTCCAGGGCAGCGAGTTCATCGACAAGATCGAGTCGTTGGCAAACGAGACGCTCCAGCAAGACGATGATGAACGCCCATACATCAGCGGCGTCCTGCTTGCCTATGCAGGCGAACGGCTGACCCGGACCGGGAGAACCGAACGTGCCCAAGAGTACTACTTGCGAGCCGTTGCGGCGTTGCGGCGCATCCGGCAAGTCTCGAAAACCGCGCGAAGCTTGGAGCGTGCTTGCTGGACTCCGACCGCCTCAGCGAAGCGGCCGAGGTTGGTCTTCAGCTCGCCAACGACAGTCCCGGTTCGCACTTCGGCTTCCTGCTGTGCGGAGTGGCCGCGTACAAGGCCGCGGACTACGCCGGAGCGGAGCAGATGCTCGGTGAGAGCTTGGCGCGGAAGGATCATCCAGTCGCGCGGGAGATCTTAGAAAAGACGAAGGCGGAAAAGCTTGCCTTGGCCCTTCAAGGAGCGCCTCTGCCACCAGCGCTCGTCAGGACGTTCTCACCTGTCACGCACGCACTGTTTCTCGACTACCTTCGCGGCTTCGCGCAGCGCGCGCGACTCAACGCCGATTCCTTCTGGAAAAAGCGGAAGGAATTCGATTTCGTCCAGAATCCGGAGAATGCTGGGCGTGCGCTGTTCGCTCAGGACCTGACGGCCACGTGTCGCGCGACAAAGATTTACAAGGAGACGATTCTTCCGGGTGGGCGCATTGACCTCATCGCGAACGTGCTCGGCACCGAGTTTGTGACGGAACTCAAGATGTGTGGGGCCCGTTACCCCCGCAGCTGGGCGGAGGGCGGCTTCGACCAGTTGCGGCAATACATGCGCGAGCGAGGTGCCACTCGCGGCTACCTGATCGTGTTCGATGCGCGAGCCTCACAAGACGGCGACGACGCGATCCCGCCAGAAGTTGACTTGGGCGAGGGCATGATTGCGTTTTGCACGGTCGTGAACATACGCGGCATGGACAAGTGACGGGGGGGCGTGTGCTCGATTGTCAGTGGCTGGCAGATTCCGCGCGCGCCGCCGCGCATCTTTTGAGCACTTCTTCCGTAAACGGCTCGGTACGAATCTGATCTCGCCTGAAATCTCCCTCGGCGGCGTCTTCGACGATCGCGGCAGCCGCGGTGAACACGCCGGCAGCTCGCTCGGCATCCCACATCGCCTCGCTTAGCGGATCACAGTACCGTGCCATCTCATTGGAGTTCGGGCGTGGTGGCGCTGCCGCGGTGAGCAGTGAATGCGCAGCGAACAGAATGTGATAGCGGGCGGGCTTATATTTTGCGCTGAGCACGCCGTTTCGGAAGAGAAATTCAAGACGGTACTGGGCGGAGGCAGCGTAGTAATAGGGTTCCGGTCGATCCTCCGGGCCGAAAATGGTCTTGCCCAGTTGCTGGAGCAGCAGGCGATAGCTGCGCGTAGTCCGGTGGGGCTCGCCAAAGAAAATTGAGGCGTAAGCGCGAATTAGATTCGTGGGCGTAGCGATACGCGTCTTCTCTATGCCAAGCGACGCTCCGTACTGCCGCGAGCGCCGCTCGTAGTAGAGCTTTCGCGCTTCCGGGAAGGTCTGAAAGTACGCTTCAATCTTCTTCTGAAAATCGGAGAGGGCAATGAGCTGTTCCTCTTTTACCTCGGTCTGACGGTTCGTGGCCTTTACGATGGCCGCGGCGACTTCCTCGTCATCCGTAGCGATGAGCCGGAGCGGGACCATGACCGTTTCGTCGAGCAGGGCCCGATTGTCAAACAGCACGTGGCTCGTCTGGCACCCGTTGACGATCTGGTAGTCTTCGATATGGAACCTGTTGCCCGTGGCCCGGAGGGTTTTGGCAATCACGGTCACGCCGTTGTTCATAATGGCAAAGAGCGCCTTCTGGTCGGCGTTCTCAATCGTTGCCTTGATCTCGGCGTTAACGGGGTTGTAGTCCTGCCAATCGCGGACGTTGTCGTAGAAGATGCTCTTCAGGATGCCGCCGGTTCCATCGTCGAGCAGCGTCACGAATTCGGTTGCTGGCAAGAGGCCCAGGTAAGCCTCTTTAACGCCGGGGATCTCAGGAATCACGGTTCGCTCGGAGAACGTGAAGTCTCGTGCGATCGCGTTCCTCGTCTGGTTGTATAGCTTCTGGATCGTGTCGGCACCGACGGCAAGGAACTCGACATCTCGAAATATTCCAAGTTCTTCAAGGTCCTCGACGACAGCCTTCCTTCGAGCCTCTAAGTTCGCGACCCAGCCATTTACCGGTCGTGACGTACAGCAGCTTGCACGAGGGGTTGCCTCGTTTGAACTTGCTGCTGCGCTCAAAGACGGCGCTCATGACCTCGGCTAGCGCGGCCACCCGCTCGTTGCGTGGGAGCGTGGGCTTCTCGTTGAAGAAGTCGCGAACGCCGAATCCGAACTGGCCGATCTTCGCCGTTTCGAAGCTGGCAGAGCGCTCGGCTTGGACGAAGACGAATGTGGCATCCAGTAAGTTGTTCGTCTCTGTCAGCTCGGCCACGAGTTCAGGATCCGATACGAGGACGCCATTGACCAGGATGGCGATGGCGTCGATGCCCGTGTCCCCGCCGGAGCCAATGACAACTTCTTCCGTGTCGAAGGTTTCGCCAACCTGCCGACTGACCGCGAGAAACGCGGAAAAATGTTCAAATCGTCGGTCCTCTGGCAGGCCGCCAATGCCGCTTTCGGCAGAGAACTCGTCTAGGAGTGACTTGGTTATGCGATCCATTGGGGCGTTTCCGAGATTGCACGGTACTGGTGTCTAGTCCCGTCCGCCAGGGGGCGCGCTGTGCAGCGCATCGCGAAGCACTGAGATGCGCGTCCTACTCGCGGCTCGCGAGGCCGCCGCGGCCCCGTCGCCGGAGTCAGGCGAGCCTGCTGGTACACGCCTCAGGACGGCGGGGAAACAGCATGCTGCCGCGCTGGTGTGCGTCCTTCGATGCGGTGCTGCTAGGGCGCCACGCCGGGTGTGAAGTCGAGCCCGGGGCGTGAGCGTCCAGGCGCCTTACGGATCGAGCTTCTTCTTGAGACGTTGCAAAGCCGATCGGTCGTTGCCGCTGAGCGCCGGAAGCGGCGTTTCCCGAATCACCGCGCGAAACGCCTCGATAGCCTTCGAGTGGTAGTTCGTGATCGCGTTGCGATAGCCATTGCGCACGGCGACCGATAGCCCCGGGCGGTTGTTCAGCTTCATCGCCTTCACCAGTACGCCGAGGTCACTAGGAGAAACGCCGATGGCCTTGGCGAGGCTGGTCAGGCTCAGGGTGAACCCTTGCCCGATAGGATCAGCGACGACGACTGCGCTCGCGATGTCGGCATCTTCGGGTGAGTCCGATATCCGGAGCACCGGGGGGGCTTGGTCGGCGATGGCCGGTGCTAGATGCTTGAAGAGCAGGTTCAGCGTGTTCTGAATGCGGTTGAGCGCCGACGCCTGCTCTTGGACGGCTCGCACCATTTCGGTGAAGCTCTCGCGGTAGGCATCAGCTAGCTCCGCCTGAATACCAGTGAGTGCCGCCTGCACCTCTGGCGAGAGACCGAGGTCTTTGGCGCTGCGACCCGCTAGCTCGGGCGGCTTACCGCCCGCCATTCGCGCGCTTCGTCGTCGCTGCTATGCCACGGTCAGCGGCAACCAAGCGATCGAATTTTAGCGCGAGCCGACTGACGCGCGACTCGCCGACTCCGCGACCGCTGACACCCCCAAGCCACCGCCTCGCAACAGCGACGGCTGTACCGGACGGAGCGTCCATCGTGCCCGCCAAAACGGAGACTTCGGGTGAGCCCACCTCCGCAGCAAGCGTCTCGAACGCTGCTCGCCGCTCAGCTTTGTTCCAGGTAGGCATCGGTCAACTCCTTTAGGTAAGTTAGCTTCTCGTGCCGAAAAAGAAAGGGGATAAGGCCCTGAGGGAGGTTCCAGCCGTGAGCTCGCGTCTGGAGCCCCCCAGCCTTCGTATAGAACGCTTTGGCTCCAGGAAGCGCCTCTAGCACGAGTGCCGAGCAGCCAGCCTCCAACACTCTCTGGGCGACTAGGCCGAGGCAGAAGAGTCCCAGGCTCTGGCCCCGGCGGCTGGGCGTGACCTCAAGAAAGTCTAGACGGTAGGAAAGGCCGACCTGCAGCGATAGCGGACGACCTTTCAGTGAGGCCCAAAGCGCGAGCACCTCGCCCCCGTGAACGAGAGCGAACTGTTCCGGCGCGCGCTGCGCGATCGTCGACCAGCTCCAATGGGCGTGTTCTGCGCGCGGATCGCGCGACGCGGGCCAACCCGCGTCGGCCTGTTGCACGTCGTCTTCCGCGCATGGCTCCCGAAGAATAGCGCGGCCAATCCCGGGCACGTCCCACGCTGATCCGTTGAGGCGGCAGGGCGTGTACTCGGGTCGGCGACGGATGGCCACGCGGAAGCATCCTGCGATCAAGTCGTGGCCGGCGACAAGGGTGTCGGAGTCAGCAGCGATGAGACGATTCGGAGGGCTGTCGTTCAGTCTGGGACGGGTTGTGCTTGGTCGCCCCGCGAACAAGCTCACGACACGCGCCCCGCCCCGCACCCGGCGTAACGACCTCGAGCCATCCTTGGTGCGGTAGGAGCCGCTGCCCGAGTCGCGTTCGAGCCGGCGGCTTTCACGGGCCTTCGGGCCCGTGAGGTGCGTGGGCTGCGGTGGTCGGACGCGGACCTGAAGGTCGCGGTGCGGCATGGGATCACGCGCGGTATCGAGACGACCTCAAGGTCGCACCATCAGCGACTCATTCCGATTGGGCCGGGGGTCCGAGCGGCGCTCGAGGTCGCGGAACGAACGAAGGGGACGCCCTGGGCTGGTCCCGGCGGCTGCCGGGTGCCGCGAGGGCCGAGGAGCTGTCGACTGTAGCCGGGCTCACCCGGTCAGCCATCGAGCGCTAGCCGGCCCTTCCGTTCGTTGTGCACACCGGATAGATCGTGGTCATGACGACGCGAATCGGCGTAGCGGCGGTGTTCCTGATGGGCTGTGCGGTAGGTGGGGCGAGCAGCCAGCTGGTGGTGCCCCAGGCGAGCGCGCAGCAGGCGGCGACGCTGACGAAATGGGAGTATTTCTGCACCGACACCTTCACGAATCACGACTACTTGCTGTCCGAAGCCAATAAGCTAGGCAGCGACGGCTGGGAGCCAGCCGCCCTGGAAGACAAGTTCTCGTCCTTGGGCAAGCGGTGGTGTTTCAAGCGCCCGAAGCTCTGAGCCGGCCGAAGTACACTTGGCAGCTCCTCGGCAGGCACGATACTGCTTCAGGTACGGCTTCTCGGGCGGATCCTAACGCTTGGAAAGACCCCTATTGCGCGGCGGGTTGCCAGGCGCGATCGTGTTTTCCAGTTTGGCTCGGCATGACGGTCACTGGAAACGGGGTGCGAACGTCGCGCAGCTATAGGGCGGCGCGTGCCCGTTCGATCGGGTTCCTCCCGATGACCAGACTTGGATGCCCGAACCAGGCGACGTGGTGCTGATTTGGAACACCGGCTTCGACGCGCATGTGATGGTCGCGTTGGGGCGCAACGGGGGCAACCTGCGCACCGCCAACTTCGGCGCGGGCGGCATGTCCCCGCTAGCGGCGCCGGGCGCTAAAATTGGCGAAAGGCCGCTTACGCATCAGCACGGAAAGCCATTCTACGGCACGCGGCAAGTTCAGCGCTACCTGCCGTTGGGCGAAGCCATCAAGCACTTCAGCAAGCGCCCGATTCTCACGGGTGCGGCGCTCACGGGGGAAGAGTTCGACGCCATCGAGCTCGGCTGGAAGCCCGCGATCGCCTAGGCCGAGTTTCGTTTACACTCGCCGCCATGCCCGCGTACGTGGCCTTGCTCCGCGCCGTCAACTTGGGGCCTCACAACCAGGTTTCGATGGCCGACTTGAAAGCCTTGGCAGAGCGGCTTGGGCTTTTGGACGCGCGCACGTTGCTACAAAGCGGAAACCTGGTGTTTCAAACCAAGGCGCGCAGCTCGGCTTCGCTCGAAAAATTGCTCGAGGGCGCGCTAGCCACGCAGTTGTCGCTGAACACGCCGGTGCTGGTGCGCGCCGCCGATGAGTGGCACGCCACGCTCGACGCCAATCCGTTTCCGAAGGAGGCGACCAGCGACCCTGGACACGTGTTGGCAATGCCGCTGAAGGCCACGCCCGACAAGAGCGCGGTGACCGAGCTTTCGAAGGTCATCGTCGGACGCGAGCGAGTGAAGCTCGTCGGGCAGACGCTGTACCTGGTTTACCCGGACGGCATCGGCCGGTCGAAGCTGACTGCAGCGCTGATCGAAAAGAAGCTTGGCGTTGCTGGCACGGCTCGCAACTGGAATACAGCGCAGAAGATCGCGGTGGCGCTCGAGAGCGCCGGCTAGCGAACCGCTAGGCGTTTTTCCCCGAAAGCTGGCAGTTCATCAGAGCAACTTCGCGCGAGGGCTGAGCCCGGCCAACGCCGTCACGCGTGCCGCGCGTCAGGCGGGCGCGTGACGATCGATCCAGTTTTTGTGCACGTCCGGGATGTCGTCCAGCAGTTGGCGCGTGGCCGCGGAC